>JAHHII010000005.1:300000-429555 GCA_019358855.1 Timaviella obliquedivisa GSE-PSE-MK23-08B
TGACAACGATAGATTGAGATTGGAAGAAGAAAGGCTGGACACGGTTTTAGTCTGCTATTGGGAATAATAAAGAAAAGATAGAGGCTTGAGAGGATTACTCTTGAAAGTTAGTCCTCTAAAACTTGGCTATCTGAACCAAATTGGGGGGAATCCCCATAGTAGGACGGGGATGTCTCCCCTATCGGTTTATGGCGTTTCTCGCAATGATAAATATGTAAGCGCTTGCCAGGACTGTCAACTCATGGAATACCTCTATTACCTCGCAAATGCCAGTCTGACCCTTCGAGTGGTCGAGCATCTCCATGTTATGCCTTGGCTTCCGGTTCGCTTTATCACAGTGATCCATCAAATTGATGGGTGGGTCGTTAAGGTCAAACTCGATCGCGCTTTAGATCAACAAGAAGACGGTGATTTCCGGGCTTTTCTCAACGAGCAGGGAATTCCCTACGAGCCTGAGATCCGGGTACGGATGGCGCTTTGGGGTTTGGAAACGGGGCAGTCTCCAGTTGAGGTGATGCGACGATACCAAGTGGCAGTGGTTTCCCATGGCAACCCTGATCGCACAGACATTGAAGAGTTCCGTCAGCAGTTTGTTCAAGGCTTGGGCTATTGCCCCGAAACACTGGCTTAGAGTGGAACTAAATTTTGGGTGGTGAACTTGAGGCGTACATTGTGCGCCTTTTTTTTGTCCGTTTTTCCGTCGTTCAAGTTTCTATGGCATCAAAGGCAGCAGGAATGTATTGTTTAAGCGTCAGGAAATATCCGGCGATCGCCACTGCCTTCCCTAACTCCACGGGACTCGGAATCTTTAGCCCATCCCCTGTTTGACCTGTCACTCGCCGACAATGCACCAGTGCCACATCAAATGAACAAGCCACGTTTGCTAATGCCGGATAAGTGGCTAAAAATAATTGAGCCGATCGCCATAGTTTGATCTGTTTCTGAGCATTCACAGCCAACATTCCATTGGCATCCCAGTTACCGCTGCTGCGTGCCTTGACTTCAACAAACGCCAGGTTAGCAGGCATGTCAGAGCAGCGAGGAGAACGATAAGCCACTAAGTCTAATTCGCCCATAGAACAATGCCAACGTTCTTCTAAAATTTCCCAGCCTTGCTCAATCAACCATTGCGCCACCAAAGCTTCTGCCAGTGTGCCCTTGGCGAGAGCGGCTTGTCGGACAGCTTTGCCAGAAGAGGGTTGAAGCATGGGTAAAATTCACAAAGAAGTAGATGAAGAGTACCCAACTTGAAGTCTAATTCTACGATGCTCTCTACATTCAGGTAGGATCAAAAGTAGAGATTTTGTTTGAGCCTATCTTATATTTCATATGACTGTATTGCATCAAAAAGTGGTTCTTATTCTCGGCTGGATGAGGCGTTGCATTTGTCTCTTGATGAGCGCGATCGCCACATTTTCTTTCTTTTGCCCTCCTGCCTTCGCCCTCGACTACAACCGCGAATCCTTAATCAAAGCCGATTTTTCAGGGCAAGTACTCACCGATGCTGAGTTTACCAAAGCCAACATGCGCGGCAGCAATCTCAGCCATACTGACTTGCGTGGAGTCCAAATGTTTGGCACCAATTTGGAAGGGGCAAATCTAGAAGGGGCGAACCTCAGCTACGCCACGATAGACTCGGCGCGAATGGTTGATGCTAATTTGAAAGACGCGGTATTAGAAGGAGCGTTTGCTGCCAGCACTAAGTTCAATCGTGCCAACATTGAGGGCGCAGACTTTACCGATGTGCTGATGCGGAAAGATATGCACGATATTCTATGCGAAATGGCAACGGGTACAAATCCTACGACCGGACGAGAAACTCGTGAAACGTTGGAATGCGATTAGTTTAAGTCAAGGATCTCGTTAGCGGTCAGGCTAAGAGTTTTAAAGAGAGGAGAAATGATACGATCGCTTCCTCGAAATTGTTGAAGTTGATATAAACCATTCTGCATCGCGTAAACGCTGAATGTGGGCTGCTTTGGCGAACCAATATGTCGTTTCCCACCCAGTGCCCGATAGTCGGCGATCCAATATTCAGCAATGCCCATTTCTTCGTAATCTTCTAGTTTCTTAGCATAATCGTCTTGCCAGTTGGTCGAAACGACTTCAATTACCAGCGGCACAGAATTACCGTGAATAATGGTCGATGCTTTTTTCCAAAGCGGTTCGTTCTGAAGCTGAGGGCGATCGAGCACAATCACATCAGGAATATACCCATCTTCATTTCCAGAAGGTTTGACGCAGCAGGTTTTTGGAATGAAAAAAGGAAGATTGAGGGCTTCAATTTCCCGATCGATTTTGCGAGTCAGCAGCCCAGAAATTTCTTCATGATCGCCAATGGGTCGCATTTCAATCACCTGTCCGCTGATCAGTTCGTATCGTTTGCCGTCTTCGGGATACCACTCCAAGAACTCATCAAAGGTAATGGATTTAGCGATCGCTTGCACCATTGGACTCGTCTCCTCATGCTTCCTGTCCTTATGTTGTCCGCATTGTAGCTTGTCTAAGACGCTTGCCTAAGAACGCTCCAGGGCTTCTGCAAACTCGCCTACCCAGGGAATGAGAGCCAAGTCGGTGAAAGTAGTTTGGCGTTGCTGTTGGTCGAGTTCGGCAATGCGCAATTTCTCGGCATACACTTGCTGCTGGTAATACTGCCTCAATTCAGGAGCCGTGGTGTCATCGGTTTTTTCCCAGAGGTTGAGCAAATGTCGATAGCGTTTTTCGCACAGGACACGCTCAATGCAGGCGATCGCCGCCCGAATCACCAGAGGCGCACGCAATACATCTCGTTTAGTTTTTTCATCGAGTTGAATTAGGTGATAAATGTATGCCAGTTTGTCGGGATACTCGGCGCAACGGTCTTGTAATTGATCGATCAGTTCTTTGGGGTTGTGCAACTCCATTTCTTCAATGTTCATCATCTGCTGCCAGAAGAAGCGATGATGCGCCAAGCTAAAATCCAAGTCGCGTTCATCTAGGGATTCTCGGATGAAGGAGCGATACTCAGACAACAGTAGATAGAGGCGCAAAAGCTGAGCTTCGGCTTCTTCTTGGAGAGTGCGATCGCCCGGTCGCTGCCATTTTTGCGATCGCCCGTGCCAGCGTTGTCCTCGTACCTGAGTTCGCAGGTCGGCTTCTAGCTGCATTGTTAAATGGGGATTGCCATGACTCAACAGTTCCGCACAACGGTGAATATAATGAGTTCGCAAGGTGGCATTGGGTAAATCGCCCAACAGCTTGACGATCGCCTGAGTGCTTTGCTGAAACTGATCGGCTTGATTGAGGTCTGCCCCGTCCAAGGTGCGCTGAATTTGCCAGTCTAACCAAAGCGGCGCATTGTCTAAAAGCGATTGGTAAACTTCTGCCGACTGGATTTTGAGGAATTCATCGGGATCTTTGCCTTCAGGCAAATTAAGAATCCGCAGCTTGACTTCGCCCTGATAAGCCAAATCGCCCACCTCCCCGATCGCCCGTTCTGCCGCTTTGTTCCCGGCTGTATCGCCATCAAAGTTGAAGATAATTTGCTTAGACTCGGTGTAGCGAATTAGCGATCGCACTTGAGGCAAACTGAGCGCAGTGCCCATAGAGGCAACCACGTTAGTAATATTAACAGCATGGAGAGAAATTACGTCGAAGTAGCCTTCGACGACGACAGCTTTATCCGTTTTGGCGATCGCGGCTCGTGCTTTATCTAAAGCAAACAGCGTCTTGCCTTTATCAAAAAGCTCAGTTTCGGGAGAGTTGAGATACTTGGGCTGCTCATCGCCCAAAGCGCGACCGCCAAAACCAATGACTCGCCCTTGTAAATCGTGAATGGGAATCATCAGGCGATCGCGGAAGCGATCGTAATGTCCGCTGCCCTGTCCAGCTTGACGCGGCACAATCAGCCCAGCTTTCTCAATTAGCTCTACCGGATATCTTTTGTGATCAACCAAGTAGCCATACAGCGTTTGCCAACCTGCCGGAGCATAGCCCAGTTGAAACTGCTGAATCGTTTCATCACTCAGCCGCCGCTGATCTTTGAGATATGCCAAGGCTGCTTCGCCCGATGGCTGCCGCAGAGCATGTTCAAAAAACTTGGCGGTAATAGCAACCACTTCATAGAGTTGCTCACGCAGAGAAATTTGTCGCTGGAGTTCTTGCCGTTGGGCAGGTTCTAGAGTTTTGACAGGAATCTGGTAGCGGTTCGCCAGTTCTAGTACCACATCCCCGAAAGATTGCTTGCCAATTTCCATGACAAACTTAATGGCATTGCCGCCTGCGCCGCAGCTAAAGCAGTAGTAGAATTGCTTGGTGGGGCTAACGCTAAAACTGGGAGACTTATCATCATGGAAGGGACACAGCCCCGTAAAATCCTTACCTCGCTTCCGCAGCACAACATGCTCAGAGATGACATCCACAATGTCAACGCGCTGCTTGACTTGCTCAATGGTGTCGGGGTGAAGGTGGGGAATGCTCACAGTCGTCTCAAATAGTGTTGCTGCTGCTTTAGTTGTAAACTAATCCGCTACATCTGGCGTAACTCTTAATAAAGTAAACTAAACTCTGTAAGAAATAAAGGCGAACTGCTGCCTCAGGTAGGCGATCGCGCCAGATAGGTACACCTGACCTATTTCTATCATCGCATGTTCGCTAAGGGGCGGGCGAAATTGGCAAAGCAGATCATCTGAACAAAAGCAATGTTGGGCGACCCTGGAGAGTGAATAATGGGAAGGATTATTGTTTCGGCAGCACATGGCGGCATTGAGAGTGGCAGCCGCGATCCGGGTGCTGTGGTGGATGGAGTCACTGAAGCGCGGGAAATGATTTTGCTGCGTGATTTGATTGTGCAGACCTTGCGATCGCGCAATTACGAAGCCCTCGCCGTTCCCGACGACCTGAGTTTGCAGCAAACCCTCGATTGGGTCAACAGTCGCGCTACCGTTGGCGATATTGCCCTAGAAATTCACGCCAACGCCTTCAGTGACACAACGACGCGGGGCATTGCTGTTTTTTACCTTGCCAACAACGAAGAGCGGAAAGCCCAGGCAGAACTGCTGCTGCAAACCTACATTCGCCGGGTGCCCCAAATGCCCAGCCGAGGTGCTAAACCCGATACCCAGACAGGATTAGGCAACCTGGCATTTTGTCGGCAAGTGGTGATTCCTTCCTTGCTGATGGAAGTTGGACTGCTCACAAATTCCGACGATCGCCGCATTCTGCAAAATCAGCGTCAGGATGTGGCTCTTGGCATTGCTGAAGGACTGGCAACTTGGAGCCTGGGCAGAGTTCCCTCCAACCCGTCGCCCAGCCCAGTCCCTACACCAGGACTTTACCCAGATTGCAACATCAACCTCAACGGCGGTATTTTTGAAGCTCGGGGCATTGTCGTCGAGGGCAATGCTTATATTCCATTAGATTTAGTTGATCAATTAGGAATTGAGTTGCCCCTTTCCTACCGCCGCATTACCTATCAAAATATTGTTTTTATTCGAGCCGTTGACCTAAGAGATTTTAATGTTTCTGTGGGTTGGGACGGCAACACCCGCACCGTTTCATTGCGATCGGCGCTGTCAATCTGCGGTGATCAGATCGATCGCATCATGGGTCATGGCAATACTTCTTTGGTACAGTTGATCACGTTCCTAAAAAGCAAAAACCCCGATGCTCTCAACCGCTTTCCCGACTTACCCAAGTTCTACCGCGAAGAAGGCAACGCAGAGGGCGTTAACTTTGATATTGCCTTTGCCCAAATGGGAATTGAAACCAACTTTTTGCGCTTTGGTGGCATTGTAAAACCAGAACAAAACAATTTTGCGCGCTTGGGCGGGATTGGAACAGGCGAGGGCGGTGCAACTTTTTCTAGTGCGCGCTTGGGAGTGCGGGCACATATTCAGCACCTCAAAGCCTATGCCAGTACAGAGCCATTGCGACAGGCTGAGGTTGATCCACGCTTTCGCTTTGTGCGGCGAGGCATTGCGCCGTTGTTAGATCAACTGAGCGGGCGCTGGACGGCAGACACCCAGTACGGTACGAAGATTTTGAATGTAGTGCGGCAGATATATGAGTTCACAGGGCTGTTGTAGGAAAACATTCTGTAGGAACTGGTTTAAGGAATGAATTTTAGTAAACCATTGAGCCGGGTTTATAACTGGCGATCGCTCGTCATTCTCCTATTATTGCTAGGTCTATTTTTTCGCATTGCTAATCTCGATCGCAAGATCTACTGGGTCGATGAAGTGGCTACGTCAATTCGGGTGGCGGGCTATACCAGAACTGAAATTATTAATGAGGTAACATCGGGCAAAATCCTTCATCCGCAAGATTTACTCAACTATCAAAAACTCACGCCTCAGCGAGACTTGCAGGACACCTTCCGAGCCTTGTCTAATAGCCCTGAACATGCACCGCTTTATTTTTTAATAGTGAGAGCTTGGGCAATGGTATTCGGCAGTTCTGCGGCGGCAATGCGATCGCCCTCTGTTCTCTTTAGCCTGATTGCCTTGCCCTGTCTTTATGGACTAACGCTAGAGCTTTTTCAATCGCACTTTGCCGCTAGTCTTGCCCTTTCACTGGCTGCTATTTCTCCATTCTTTGTAGCTTATGCCCAGGAAGCCCGTCCTTATAGTCTTTGGCTGGTTGCAATTCTACTCTCTAGCCTATTGTTGTTGAAAGCAGTACGGCTCAATCAACGCGGAATCTGGGTGCTTTATGCGCTATCTCTTGTCTTTGGGTTTTACACGTCTTTGCTCTCAATTTGGGTCGCTCTAGGTCAGGCGGCGTGGATCATGCTGGGGAGACGATCGCGGCTGAGGAATTTTGCGATCGCTTTCACTAGCGCCCTCTTTGCCTTTACGCCCTGGCTGTGGATCATGGTTCAGCACTGGCAACGGCTTCAGGACAATACAACCTGGATGCGAGTGCCGATGGGTTTTCTGCCTAGAGTGGCGATCGGGCTGTACAGCGTTGTGATCGGATTTGTAGACTTTCCGGTTTATGTTCCTGTTGATGCCGTGATCATTGCGGCGATCATTGCCGATATTGGGTTGTTAACGCTGATTGGATTTTCCTTTTACTTTGTACAAGCTCAATCAGTTCGTCCAGTCCATCTATTTATTTTCACGCTAGCGATCGCTACACCGTTATGTCTAGTTGTGATTGATTGGATGACCAACGGTCAAAGCTCAACGGCTCCTCGGTATCTAATTCCCTGTCAAATTGCAGTACAGTTGGCGATCGCTTTTGTGTTTAGCCACAAGTTACGCTCAGAAAAACCACAGGTCTGGAAAATGTTATGGGTTGTGTTAATCTCAATGGGGATATTATCCTGCGCAGCGAACCTAGAAACATCACCCAAATATCAAAAGATTCGGAATCTGCATAATCTGGCGATCGCTACTGTTATTAACCAAGTGCAACCCCTTGCAGGTACCTCGAAGCCTGCCCCCCTAGTCATTGCTGAATCAACCCAAACGATGGATTTATTATCCCTGAGTCGGAATCTTGCAGAGAATATAGAAATTAAGATATTATCCCAAAGTGATCCTTCAAGTATTCCTAACGTTTGTCAGCAGATATTCCTTTTTAACCCCTCAAAAGAGTTCCGTGCCGCCATTGTCGCTCAGAGGGCGATCGTTCCTGTCTACCAACCCAAACTGCTGATCCCTGGCGAAATTTCACTGACGCTCTGGGCGGTTAAAAATGATTCTTGTTCCCCTAAGAGGATGGCTCAATGAATTCGTTTTATACAAACCTGAAAGCCAAATACCGACAATGGATTTTAACAGAAGGCGAGAAAGCTATCCGCCGCGTAGAAGGTTACATTGGGCGCAATTCTCTCGTAGGCGATACACCCTTTCTGGCGGCTGAACAATTTAGTTGGATTCCTGAAATAGAAGCAAATTGGCAAGTCGTTCGTAAAGAGCTAGATGTATTGCTAGAGAAAGTGGACGAACTTCCTAATTTTCAAGATATTTCTAAAGATCAATATGCTGTTACTACGGATAACCTCTGGAAGACTTACTTTTTTTATGCCTATGGCTTTAAAGCAGAAGGCAACTGTCAACAATGCCCCGAAACTGCCCGTTTAATTGAAAGCATTCCTGGCATCAATCTGGCATTTTTCTCCATTTTAATGCCCCACAAGACAATTCCAGTTCATCGCGGCCCCTATAGAGGAGTGGTGCGGATGCATTTACCCCTCAAAGTTCCAGAACCTGCGACCGAATGCGCTATTCGAGTGGGAGAAGAAGTTCAGCACTGGGAAGAAGGAAAAGTTATCCTATTTGACGATACTTATCCCCACGATGCGTGGAACCATACTGACGGAATTCGAGCCGTTTTATTTATTGATTTTATTCGTCCGATGCGGTTTCCCGCCTCGCTGGTGAATCGGCTCCTAATCCAACTCATTGCTTGGTCACCCTACATTCGAGGCGAGAAACCCGCCTTTGAGCAATGGGATCAGCGGCTGACGCAGATCTTTAAGCGCTAAAGTATTTCGCCATCGGATGATATGCCACGAACGCCGTAGTCGATTGCTCAGGATAAATTTGTTCGCTTTCATCCATATATAAATTGATGCGATCGCTTTTCAACAACTCCAATTGCTTAAACTGATCGTGAATATTGGGACACGCCGGATAGCCAAAGCTATACCGAGAACCCTGATACCGCTGCGCCAACATATCACGGATATTATCAGGATCTTGGTCGCCACAGCCCAGTTCTCGACGAATGCGAGCGTGAGTCCATTCAGCCAACGCCTCCGCTAACTGGACTGCCATACCGTGAAAGTAAAGATATTCGGTGTAGTTATTGGCTTTGAATAGCTCCTGAGCCACCTCAGAGGCAATGTGACCCATCGTTACCGCCTGCATGGGCAGCACATCCATTTGCCCTGACTCTTTTGAGGCAAAGAAGTCGGCAATGCAATAGCGGCGCATAGATTTTTGCCGAGGAAATTTCCAGGTGACAAACGGCTGAGTGCGAGAGCCATCTGAGTCATAAACATCTGGGTCATAAACATGAAGTAAATTCCCTTCCGATTGACAGGGAAAGTAGCCATACACAACTTGAGGATGCAGCAAGTTCTCTGTCAAAACTCGAGCTTTCCAACGCGCCAAAACGGGATAGACTTTTTCCTCCAAAAAAGCATCATACTCCTCGCGGGTTTGCTCACGAGGCTTGCGAAACTGCCACTGTCCAGCAATCAAGGCTTGCAAATCAAGATGCCAGAATAACTCTTCCCAGGGAATATCAACAGGATTAAGAATTTGGGTTCCCCAGAACGGAGGCGTAGGGCGAGCAATGTTAGCATCAATAGCTTCCGATCGCCGCGTATCTTCCTCTACTGGCTCTGTTGTTACCGCTGGTGCGATCGCTGTCTCTTCTTCTACTTCTTCATCCTTAATCAGATCAACAGGATGACCTGCCTCATCCAAAAAGCCCTTCAGGTCATCCCAATGATGCTCTGTCTTGGCAGGCATGAGCTTATCCATAAAGTGCAAATCAGCAAAGGCATCTTTGCCATAAATCACTTTGCCCTTATAAACTCGCTGACAATCTTCGTAGACAAACTTACGTGTTAGAGCCGCTCCTCCTAAAATAACGGGAACTGTAATGCCTTGATCGCTAAACGTCTGGAGGTTATCTTTCATGAACGCAGTTGATTTAACTAAAAGACCGCTCATCGCAATGCAATCTGCCTTATGTTCTTTATAGGCATTAATAATATTTTCAACAGGCTGCTTAATACCTAAGTTAATTACTTTGTAACCATTATTAGTCAAAATAATATCCACGAGGTTCTTACCAATGTCGTGAACATCTCCCTTAACGGTAGCAATCAGAAAAACCCCTTTCGAGTCACTGCTGCCTTCAATCTTCTCCATCATAGGTTCTAAGAACGCTACCGCCGACTTCATAGTTTCGGCGGATTGCAGCACAAAGGGCAATTGCATTTGCCCCGAACCGAATAATTCGCCCACTACTTTCATGCCATCTAGCAAAAAAACATTGACGATATCCAGCGGCTTGTACTGCTCTAGCGCAATTTTTAGCGCATCTTCTAAGCCAATACGTTCGCCATCAATGATGTGCTGCTTCAGGCGTTCCTCAATCGGTAAATCTGCCAGTGTGGCAGTAGAACGGGCATCTTTAACCGACACGCCTTCAAACATTTTTGTCAGTTCAGTCAGCGGATCATAAACGCAAATATCGCCTTCAAAACGACGGCGATCGTAAATTAAATCTCGACAGACTTGCTGCTGCTCTGGCGTAATTTTTGATATAGGCAGCAGCTTTGCCGCACTGACAATGGAGCCATCCATGCCAGCAGCGATCGCCTCATGCAAAAACATCGAGTTCAGCACAATCCGAGTTGCCGGATTGAGACCAAAAGAAATGTTCGATACGCCTAACATGAAGTGACAGGATGGCAATAATTCCCGAATCCGGCGAATGGACTCGATAGTCGCTTTGCCGTTCTCCCGATCTTCCTCAATTCCGGTTGAAACAGGTAACGCTAACGTATCAAAAAAAATCTCGTGAGGTGGAATACCATATTCCAGCACTGCATGATAAGCGCGTTCTGCAATCTTAACCTTCTGATCAGCAGTTCGTGCCATTCCCTCTTCATCAATCGTGCCAATCACTACCCCTGCACCATAGGTTTTTGCCAGTTCTAGCACCTTCAAAAAGCGTTCATCGCCATCTTCATAATTAGTAGAATTAAGAATGCACTTACCTCCTGCAACCTTCAACCCCGCCTCCATCTTTTGCCACTCTGTCGAGTCCAGCATCAGCGGGATAGTAGCAGTAGTAACTAGGCGCGATACCAACTCCTTCATATCGCGTTCGCCATCTCGCCCCACGAAGTCTACGTTCACGTCTAAAACGTGCGCTCCCTCTTTGATTTGGGAACGGGCGATCGCCACCAAACCATCCCAATTCTCCTCGTTCAAAAGTTCCCGTACCTTTTTAGAACCGCTGGCGTTCAAGCGTTCACCCACAATCAAAAACGAATTATCCTGCTCGTAAGGTTGCGCTGAATAAATCGATGCCGCAGCAGGCGTGTACCCCAAGTTAGGACGAGGAATATCAGAAGTGTAAACCGCTCCATTTTTCCAATGTTGGCGATCGACCCGTACCGATCGCTCTTTTGGTGTTAAGGTCGCTGCTACCTCTGCCAACTGCCGAATATGCTCAGGACGAGTGCCGCAGCAACCGCCAATCACCTGCACTCCCATATCTTCAACAAAGTGCAACAACGCCATCCGCAGTTCCATTGGCGTTAACTTATAATGCGCATGTCCTCCAATGTTTTCGGGTAGCCCTGCGTTAGGAATACATGACACCACAAAGGGCGCATTCTCCGTTAAATATTGAATATGGGGCTTCATTAAGTCGGGCCCTGTGGCACAGTTCAACCCCAGAATATCAATGGGATAAGGCTCTAAAATTGCTAACACACCACTGATATCAGTGCCTACTAGCATGGTTCCCTGCTGTTCCATAGTGACTGAAACCATGATGGGGCGGCGATCGCCCTTTTTCGCAAACACCTCCTCAATAGCATTCAGCGCCGCCTTAATTTGCAGTACATCCTGACAAGTTTCGACTAAAAATAAGTCCACTCCGCCATCAAACAAGCCCTCTGCCTGCACCACAAACGCCGCTTTCAACTCGTCATAGCCCACGTGCCCCAACGTCGGTAGCTTCGTTCCAGGGCCAATGGAACCCGCCACAAATCGCGGCTTTTCGGGCGTAGAATACTCGGCGGTACAACGTTTTGCCAACTCTGCTGCCTTGCGGCTCAAGTCATAGGCTTGGTCAGCCAGATCGTACTCTACTAGCACCAATGGGCTGCTACCAAAGGTGTCTGTCTCGATTACATCGGCTCCTGCTGCCAAAAAGTCGCGGTGGACTTTGGCGATCGCCTCTGGTTTAGTCACCACCAAATACTCATTACAACCCTCGTATGCCGCTCCTCCAAAGTCCTCAGCGGTCAGGTTTTGGGACTGAATGTTGGTTCCCATCGCGCCGTCAAAAACCAAGACAGGGCGATCGGGGCTGTGCAAGCGAGCGAGAAAGGGATGAGTCATGGTGACGAGGGAATTGTTACGACTTATGAATTTGAGCCTAGTTTACAGATTATCAATCTTTTCCAATTCTGCGGAATTTTTGAAGAGAAGGCTTATATCCTCTTCAAACTAAATCTTCTGCTAATTATAAAGTCCTGTGATACTCTATTGACAGGTCAAATGCAGCAACGGGATGTAGCGCAGCTTGGTAGCGCACCGACTTCGGGAGTCGGGGGCCGCAGGTTCAAATCCTGTCATCCCGATTTTAGAAAAGTCAATCGTAGGGGAGCTTTTGGGGACTATTCCTCTAGCCAACCAAACAATTGATCCACTGTAAGACTAAAGGCTTCAGCAAAATGTGGAACGGGAAGGCGATCGCTCTTTTCCTCAAAAAGAGCGATGGTGCGATCGCTAAAGTAACCAAACACCATTTCTTCTTCTGGATCAATCAACCAGCCCATATGAGTTCCGTGAGCAAGGCAATGAAGAATGTTGCGCACAACTTTAGTTTGACTTTGATTAGGGGAAAAAATTTCGATTGTCCAGTCGGGAGCAATCGCAAATGTATTGGACACTTTGCCATTCTCGTCGCGGGGAATGCGCTCCCAGATAAATATACTGACATCGGGCACAGTTGATCTGCCACCAAATGTACAACGCAGTTCAGAGTAAGCACGGGCAATGCGGTTTGGTTTTAGAACTGCATTTGCGGCTGGAACAAGATCGCTTTGAACTGTGCTGTGTTTTCCCTGGGGCATAGGTTTCTGAAGAATCTGACCATTGATGAATTCGCTTGCTGGTTTGCTCTCTGGCAGTTTAAGGAACTCGTCAAGGGTGAGGGGTTTGGTAGGAGCTTGAACCATTGCCACTGATGGGTTGAGTATAAGAACTATTGTATCGCTCTAGACAAGGAATTGTTTTCTGTCTATAAATCTTTTCTAACAAGTGATGGCTCTGGATTTTTATTCTATAAATAGCGATCGCAAACTTGTTTAACTTTCCGACCAATAGTCGTTTCAGATTTAATTAAATTTGGATATTCATTCAGTTGGCTACAAGCAGGTGTCAATAAACTTTCTTCTAGATCTATTACGTGGTTATAACTGCCACTGACAATTGTTTTGCCAGAAGCACTAAAGAGAACTGGAGCAGTCTGAAAAACATCTTCTTTTAATTCATTCTTAAGTTCACCTGTACTTGCATTCCATGAACGTACTGTGTTGTTATAACTTCTACTTAAAACCGTCTCACCATTGGCACTGAAGCCAACCAAGACGGGCTGAAAGTCATTCCCTTCCAGTTGTCTAATTTGCTTACCTGTTGCGGTATTCCATAAGCGAATTGTTTTGTCATCACTGCCGCTAACAATTCTGGTGCCATCGGGACTAAATGCCACTGAAACAACCGAATATTTGTGTCCTTCCAGTTGCCTAATTTGCTTACCTGTTGCGGTATCCCACAAGCGGATTGTTTTATCAACGCTGCCACTGACAATTCTGGTGCCATCGGGGCTGAATGCAACTGCTAGAACTGTTTTTTGGTGTCCCCTTAAGGGTTGCCCAATGGGTTGCTGAGTGTTGGTGTTCCACAGGCGCACTGTGTTGTCTTTACTACCACTAACAATTTTTTTGCCATCGGAACTGAACGCAATTGAAATGACTTTATCCGATAAGAGCCTTCTGCCCTGGTCTACTTGAATAGAGTGCAACAGAGTACTAGAAGCAGAGTTGGCGATCGCATCATGGGTTAGAGGAATGAATGCCGACTGACTGAGGTCAACGGCTGCGATCGCGTTAATCTGAGCCAGAACATTATTTTCGGCATTCAAAGGTTGGTTAGAGAGTAATGTTTCTGCAAAATCTGCTAACTGTTTTACTTGCTGCACTTTTGCCTGTTGCTGTTGATAAAAAGTAAGACCCATCACACCCGGAATTAAAGTGCACAATGCCCATTTCTGAAGCCGTTGTTGCCGCTCCTTTTTCTGGTGCTGAGTTTCCTGCTGCTGGCGGATCGCTTCAGCCTTCTGAGATGCCATAAAGAATTCCATTTGCAGGTGAGTGATGATTGCCCCGACCCGCTCTTGATGCTGCCTCAGCATATCCAGTTCTGGAGGTCGCCAGAGGCAGCCTTCCGGGCGACCATTTTGCTCCCAGTACTCGGCATCATCTTCTAAACGGCGTTGAAAGCGCAGGTCACTACGGCTTTGTTCTATCCACTGATTTAGCAATTGCCAATGGTCAAATAATGCTTCATGGGTAATTTCGGCTGTTTCAATGCCGTTATGACGGGTTGAACAAGTAATTAATCGCACCTCTGGTTCTGAAAATTGATTAATGACCTGTTTAACCTGCTCTGGGTTGTCTTGGTGAGAAATGAGATAGTCTATTGTAACTCGACGGCGGGTATCCCTTGTGCCTTCATCCAACTGCACCAAGCCAAGGAACAAGCGGCGAGCAATGGCTTGTTCAGGTAAGCTGAGGCTGTCATACACTTCTTGGGCTTCGCCTGCCAGTGCGCCCCCAACCCCTCCAATCTGTTCTAAAGTTTGGGCTGGCGTGATGCCTTTGGCGAGTCCTTTCCAAATGCAAGTGAGGGCACACTGTAGTAGTGGTAAAGCACCTTCTCGCCCTTCGGTGTCTTCGACTAATAGGTAGATGGTAGCTTCGTCGAGGGGATGCCCTGCCAGTTCTGCGGGTTTAGCGATAATTTGCCGTAGTTCCGCTTCATTCATGGCGGGCACCAGAAATCCTTGCCGTGAAAACAGGTGATTTAGCTCAGGATGTTTTTGAATTTCGCCTAAAAAGTCACTGCGTAACGTGATAACTATTAGAACTTGTTGGGACTCTTCTTGTGCCGCTTCTAGCAGGTTCTCAATGAAGCGATCGCGCTCTACCGATTTTTTGCAAAGGGTATAAATTTCCTCGAACTGATCGACCAATAAAATCAGCGGTGAGACATCAGTTTCGGGCAAGACGTTGATGATTCGCCGCAGTCCGTCGTACTTCCCAGACGAGTTTGCTTGCGCCAGTTCTGCGACGAACTCACGAGTTTTGGTTACAGGAGTCAGGTCATTCGTAGCGACTCGTGCCAGTGCTATTGCTAGAGCTTCAAGAGGATACGTTCCGGGCACGAGGATTGCAACTCTAGCCCGATCGCGTCCTGGCAAGGGTTGGCGGGCGAGTTCTGGAATGAGTCCGGCTCGTGCGAGGGAGGATTTTCCTGAGCCGGAGGGCCCGAAGATGGGCAGGATGCTAGTGACAGTGGTTGCTTCATGCAGTTTGCTAAGTTTCTCCCAGAGAATGGCAATCTCTTTTTCTCGCCCAAAGAAGCGATCGCCATCAGTTTCTTGAAATGCCAGCAGTCCTTGATAAGGATTTGCCCCGATCTTTGAGGTCGAGGGCTGGGTTTCTACTGGGCAGGGGCGATCGAGTTGAGACGGGTAGATGGTGACTTGTCCACCTGTGACATTGACGATGGTGCTGCTAACGGCTTGACCAATGATTTGATTTTGGTTGCCCTCAGATTGTTGATCAATGGGGCGATCGCTCTTGCTATCCTGCGGAATTTTCACACTCACCTCTGAAGCGTTAGGCAGCGAAGCATCAGGCTTAGTTGACATAGCCTAAGTACCCGGAAGATTAACATTACCTGTAATGTTGCCCAGCACCGTACCACCCGAAACTTGCCCGATTACCTGATTCTGGTTGCCCACAACATTCTGAACAATCTGGGTGCCAGAAGTACCATCGGGAGCATCGGCTTGGAGGATGTGGGCGATCGCCTCTGCCAAGTCTGGATCCGCCTCTAAAATCTTCTTCAATTGCACGCGCAATGATGCCTGTGAATCAGCATCGTCTGGGGCTTTAGCCACATCTTCAGCCGCTTCTTTTGCAGATTCCTTTACCTCCACTTTAGGGTGCAGCTTCTCCCAGATGGCTTTAGCTTTGTCCAAGGCGTTTGCAGTCAATTGAGTGCCTGCCGTTTCTCCGGCTTTAGTCGCAGCACCTGCCGCAACCTCAGCGCCTAAGTTCAGCAGAGCGGGTAGGAAAGGGGCTAGAAAAGCGGTGAGAGTAACAGGATCCATGATTTTACCTTTGGGAAAGTACTATTTCTAAAAAAATCTGGTTAAAGGGGCTAAAAACCGGAAATTTTAGACTGAATGACATAAATAAAGTTTCGTCCAAAGCGTAACTCAGTGCGCGTTGCTATGCCAAGACCCAAAGCAGTTATTTTTTAGATCCAACGCCTTCAGCCTCAACCAGGTCAGATTGAACTCGCTGATTTTGAATGGGCGAAACATAGAATTTTTCTAAACCTAGCAACAACCACATCCACCGATACCGAATCAACAAAACCATTACCCCGATCGCCCCCAACATCACCGTTGCGCCTCGATTAAAGTCACTCAGTTGCAACGCTCCTAGGTAATGGGAACCCACTAGAATTGTGTGCATTACACCCAGAATTAGTGCGGGGATTGATAATAGATGGAGCGATCGCCAGCCTCGTCCCAGCCATGTTTGCGCTCCATCAAAACTAGTTACGGCTAAAGGCAACATGAGCAACAAAGCAATTCCTCCCATCACAATTCCCTGTTGATGTTGAGGCAGCATAAAGAACAGTTTTTCTACTTGCCAGTTCCAGGAATGTACCACCATGTGAAACATATGGGCGATCGATAGAATGAACGCGCCTACACCCAATGATCGACGATAGCGTAACAGAAATATCCACAGGCGACTAACCGGGCGCGCAACTAATGCCAACATTAAACAAACGATCGCGGCATGACCTGTATAATCCACCATTGTGTCGGCGCTTCGCAACAGCGTTAGGACACCAATCATTAACGTGACCCAACCGCCCATTCGGAAGAGTTGACTACGGCGATCGCGGCTCAACATCCCAGTTGAAATACCTACCAGCAGCATCGTTGGCACCGTTCCCAGCCCAAACGCCAACATGGTTAGTCCCCCTGCCCCAGCGCTACCTGCTCCAGCCGCTTTAATCTGCGCCGTATACAAAAAACCGCAGGGAATTAGCCCCCAAATTGCACCCAAGAAAAAGGGTGTCCACCAGCGATCGCCAAACGATATCTTGACCATGGCGCTACTTAACCGCTCATGCAGTTTGCCTTGAAGCAACGGATGCAAAAATGGCAATCGCGGCAAAATTTCTGGACTCACCTGGGTTAAACCAAACCAAATCAGCAGGCTACCTGTTAGTAATGCCATCACCCGCCGCAACAGGCTGCCAACTCCGGCAACCTGCCCACCAGCGATCAGCACCGAACCTAATGCACCAATGCCTGCCCCAATTAAGGCATAACTCAGCAGCCGTCCTAAATTGAGTAATAGGTGGAACAGGAGCGATCTCTTCGAGATACCCGCAAGGGATCGCCCGACAGAATTCTCGCGTTGTTGCGACAGAGAAAATGCCGCTGCAATGGGGCCACACATGCCCGCACAATGCCCGAAGCTCCCTAGAAAACCCAGAACAAACAGAAGAAACAAATCAAGCATCAAGCCAACCCGTGAAGACGACCTAGTAGATCTCCTTCTATTATTACTGCAAACGAATCGCTCTAAAAACTAACGGTAATGGGCATTGCTAAATCAAGGGATGAACAGCCAAAAGCCTACCTTACCCTAGCCCTCTCCCAAAAGCAGAGAGGACAAAAGTCTGGCTCCCTCCTTCCTAAGGAGAAAAGGACAAGCAAAACTATACAGCAAATCTTTGTATTAAGTCCTACGATTGTTTGATTATCCCCCGCAACCGATCGACTAACTGGCGTTTAATCTCAGATTGAGTCAACACTCCCTGAGATGGACTGAACAAAAATGCTAAGAGAAATAGCCCAAACGCCACCAGCACGATCGCGGCACCTGAAGGAATGTCCAGGTAGTAGCTTAAATACATACCCAAAATACCTGATAACGCGCCCAAGCCTGCACCCAGTATCATCATCTGGTGCAGTTCTTTGACCAACAGGAACGCCGTCATCCCTGGTGCAACCAACATCGCAATGACCAACAAAACACCCACTGTTTGCAAATTGGCAACAACAGTCAGACTGATCGCAGTCACCACACCGAGGTAATACCATTGCACAGGCATTCCCCCAGCCTGTGCGCCAATGGGATCAAAGGTATAAAACAAAAGTTCTTTATAAAACAGCCAAACCGCAATCAGAACCAGAATGGTGATCCCAAAGGTCAGCAGTAGGTCATTCCGAGTTACGCCCAAAATATTGCCAAACAGAACATGGATCAAATCGATCCGGTTTGCCCCCGGCAAGATAGTCACTAACGTGGTGCCAATGGCAAGAAATGAGGCTAACACCAGTGCCATGATAGAATCTAGCTTGAGCCGCGATTGAGATTCAATGCCAGACAAGACAATAGCACTAAGCACACCCGCTACCAGTGCGCCGATCGAGAGGGGCAGTCCTAAAAAAACCGCGACCGGCAAACCTGCCATCACTGAGTGAGAAATCATGTCTCCCATCATGCCTAGCTGTTGCACAATCATGTAGCTACCGACCACCGCACAGAGAATGCCCAGTAATATCCCCATTGCTAGTGCATTTCGCATGAACTCAAATTGCAGGGGTTCCATCAATCCATTCAACATCAAAACTCCTTTTGTCAATAAAACCGTTGCGCCTGGTTAAGCTGCCATAAAACGCATTGGGCTTTCATAAGCAGCTTGAAGGTTGTCAGTAGTCATGACTTCATGACGAGTCCCGATCGCGATCAGGCGTTTGTTGAGCAGCATCAACCGATCGTAGTAATCTAATGTTTCGCTCAGGTCATGGCTAATCACAAGCAGTGTTTTGGCTTCAGACTTTAACTCAGCAAAAATCTCAAACATGATATCTTCTGTTTTACGGTCTACTCCTGCAAAAGGTTCATCGAAAATCAGCAGATCGGCTTGCTTCGCCAGGGCACGAGCTAGAAAAACGCGCTGCTGCTGCCCGCCAGACAATTCTCCAATGCTGCGATCGCGTAGCTCATACATGCCCACTCGCTCTAATGCCGCCTTGACCAACTCACGAGACTGACGACTAGGTTGACGAAACAATCCCGTTTGGATCGTTCGCGCCATCATTGCCACGTTCCACACCGTAATCGGGTAATCCCAGTCAATTTGCGATCGCTGCGGCACATAAGCCACCTGAGAAAGTTGCCGAATCAGCGGCTTCCCGTGAAACAGGGTGTCTCCTTTAACAGACTGAATCAACCCTAACATAGCTTTGATCATCGTACTCTTACCCGCACCGTTGGGTCCAAAGATGCCCACTAACTCACCCGCTCTAAAGGTGCAATCTACATTTTGAAGGGCACAAGTGCCCCGGTAGCTAACAGACAAATTTTGAACTTGCAGCATCGCCCCTCTCGAAAAATGACTAGACAATGAAAAGAAAATGAGACAAATATGAAAGAATCTACCGCAAGTGAGTGTCCAAATTCAACCCTCTTTAGACGGAGCAGAAGAACTGCTAGATCCTGATTCTGCCTTACTCAATCCTGTTTTACATTTCTGCCTTAGCTGATTTAATTTGAAGCATTCATCTAATTTGGAAGTAGTGTATGTTAAGCCTTTTCCGCTCCAAGTCTCGTTTCATTTGGGAAGTAACCGTCTTGGTCTGCACCTTGGGTTTAGCCAGTTGTGGAACGCCTTCAGACACAGCCACCCAATCCGAAGGAAGTAGTGAAACAACGACTGGAGCGGAAAATGCTCCTAGTGTTGTGGCATCTTACAGTGTGCTATGCAGCATGGTTGAACAAGTTGCTGCTAATGTTCTAAAACCCACTTGTCTAATTAGTTACGACCAAGATCCTCATACTTACGAAGCTACCCCATCCGATCGTCAGGCAATTGAGCAGGCTAGTGCTGTATTTTATGCCGGACTCAACTTTGAACCCTCCATTATTCAAATGGTTGAGGCAACTAATACTGCGGCTCCCAAGATTGCTGTGCATGAGAAAGCGGTTAACAACGTGATCGAAGTTAAGGAGGAAGGCGACGTAGAACCTGATCCGCACATTTGGCACGATGTAGAAAATGGCACCCGCATGGTGAAATTGATTGAACAAACCTTGTCAGCAAAAGACCCTGCTAATGCTAAAAAATATGCCAGCAATGCAGCAACAATGATTCGCGAGTTGGAACAGCTAGATACCTGGATTCCAAAGCAAATTGCCACGATTCCTGTAAATCAGCGGCGGTTAGTCACGACCCACGATGCCATGAGTTATTACGCCAGAGCCTATGGCTTGACTGTGGAAGGGACGCTGCTGGGCATTTCAACGGAAGAGGAACCGACAGCGGCTCAAGTCAAAACATTGTCAACAGGCATCAAGTCAGTGGGTGTGCCGACGGTTTTTGCAGAACTGACATCCAATGACAAGGTGTTGAGAACAGTTGCCAATGAGTCTGGGGTCAAAATATCAGATGATGTCCTGATTGCGGACGGCATCGGCAAACAGGGAACTCCAGCAGGCAGCTATCAGGGCATGTTGGAATATAACACCTGCACCATTGTTAAGGGATTAGGCGGTAAATGTACACCTTTTGAGTAGGACTTGCAAACTTTGTGTCTCATATTTGTAATGATTTTGCCCCAGGTATGATGAGACATCAGCAACAAATGAGAAAACTACACCGTATGATGGCACCAATTGTGATGATTCTGTTATTCATCACGGTAGTCACAGGTGTGATTTATCGCATTTCCAAAGATTGACTGGGGTTATCTCGTGAGCAAGTTCATGGGTTGATGAGTTTGCAGGAAGGTGAATATTTAGGGCATGTATTCGAGTTAGATGATGTGCTGCTTCAAGGGTTTGGGTTTGCTAATTTCTGAGCAATCGCAACCCACTCAAAATGACCAGCACTGTCGATCCTTCATGTCCCACGACACTGACGGGTAACGTGATATTACCTGCAAAATTAACCCCAATCAGCAACACAATAAAACCGATCGCAAACACGATATTTTGTTTAACCACTCGGTGCGATCGCCGCCCCAACTTAACGGCTGCCGCAATTTTCTCTAACCGATCTGCCACCAACACAATGTCAGCGGTTTCTAGCGCCACATCGCTTCCAGCAATGCCCATCGCAATCCCAACGGAGGCTTGAGCTAGGGCAGGAGCGTCGTTAATCCCATCGCCGACCATTGCCACCGTCTTGTATTGTTTTTGGAGTTGACGAATGAGGTGCAACTTGTCTTCTGGCAACAGTTCGGCATAAACCTGATCGACTCCGATCGCCTGAGCAATGCTTTGAGCGGTACGTGGGTTGTCGCCAGTCAGCATGATGATTTGTTCGATGCCTAGCTTTTTGAGTTGCGCGATCGCCCGTGCTGCTTCGGGTCGCACTTGATCGGCGATCGCAATTACCCCGATCGCCTGTTGCGCCTGAGCCACCCAGACAACGGTTTTTCCATCTTGCTCTAGCAAATTCGCAAACTGAACCAGTTCAATGGGTAAATGAGTGACGAATTGGTTCACAAAACCAGCCGTGCCCACGAACACCGATCGCTGCTGCCAACTCCCTGCAATGCCTCGACCAGGGTATGCTTGTACCTCTGTGGCGCGTGACCAGTCTAATGCTTGCGCCGCTTGAACGATCGCCGCCCCAATCGGATGCTCTGAGCTAGATTCTAGGGCAGCGGCGATTTGCAAAACTGCTAATTCGGAAAATTCTGCTGCCGGAATAACTTTACAAACTTGCAAATGTCCGGTGGTGAGCGTCCCTGTTTTGTCAAAGGCGATCGCCCGTACTTTGCCAATCTGCTCTAGCTGAGCGCCGTTCTTGAACAAAATTCCCTGTCTCGCGCCATTGGCAATACCCGATAGCAACGTCGGCATGATCGCCGCCATTAACGCACAGGGCGACGCAACGACGAGAAAAATCAATGCCCGATAAATTGTTGTTTCCCAACTCCATTGCAGCAAAAAAGGCGGCAGCACTGCCAGCAATATTCCAGCCACGACAATGACGCGAGCATACCCATGTTCAAAGCGTTCAATGAATTGCTGCGAGGGTGGTGTCTCTGTTTGTGCCTGCTCCACTAAGCGAATCACGCGCCGCAGCAGGCTACTCTCTGGCAGTTGATGGACTTTGAGTTTTAGCGCTCCATTCCCATTGAGCGTTCCAGCGAAGACTTCATCCCCGATCGTCTTTTCCACTGGAATCGATTCTCCTGTGATCGCTGCCTGATTCAATGTACTAAATCCTTCCAGAATCAATCCATCAGTTGGGATGAGTTCTCCTGGCTTGACCACAATTTGATCACCCAACTCTAATTGGTCAATCGGCACCGATACTTCTCTGCCCGATCGCAGCACTTGTGCCGTATCAGAGGTCAGACTCATCAAACTGCGAATGCTGCGATCGGTGCGCTGCATCGCGTAATTTTCCAATGCGCCACTAATTGCAAAGATCAAAATCAACGCGGCTCCATCAATGATCAGGTAGTATTCCTGTCGCCACAAGCCCAGTCCTGCGGCTCCCAAAGCTGCCACAATCATCAGCAGATCGACATCCAGTTCTTTTTCTTTGAAGAGCGTGGTTAAACCTTCACGGGCGCTCTCGTACCCTCCAGCCACGTAAGCCGCAGGCAGAATCAGCAACGCCAGTCCAATCCATCCTAGATGTAGCGCCATCCATCCAAGTAGCAGCAAGCAGCCACAGAGGAGAGCCGCAAAAGCCTCGGAGTGTTTTTTTGCCAGTTGGGGTAGCCGCGACGGGTAAAGCATGAGCCGTGAGTGAGGAGATTTTCTTACCCTAAACCTTGACATTGGTGTTAATGTCAAGGAATCGGCTTTTGGGACTTATCAGCTTTTGGGACTTAAGATGATGGGTCAAAGTTTCACCATCAAAGAACTAACGGACTCGGTTGGCAGCGACATCACACCCCGCATGGTGCGGCACTATCACCAATTGGGATTAATGCCCCAGCCAGAGCGATCGCCCAGTAACTATCGCCTTTATACTGATCAGGATGTGCAGCGACTGCAACGAATTGTGGCACTCAAACAGCAAGGCTTTCAGCTTTCCCACATTCACAAACTACTGGAAGCGGAGCCGGAAGCGGAACAAGCCACGTTGATGATTCAACTTCAGCAGCAGTACCGCACCATCATTCAGCAAATGGCGCAACTGCGGCAAACGGCATCGGCACTAGAAGGACTATTGGGGCGCGATCGCCACTGCCAAACCACCCAAGCCGAAGTTCTGTCTCAACTCAAGCTGCTAGAAGTTGAAACGCAGACAGGATTAGGCGGATTGGAGAAACTTTGGCACGGCTTGGATGCCCAAGTTCATGCCCATCCAGAAGCCTTTCAGGAATCACTCCAGCGGTTGCTGCCTGATCTGTCCGAGCGATCGGAAATTGAGGTAGATTTGCTCTCCAAGCTGGTGCTGGCAAGTGGCGATGTTAGCTTAGTCCCATTTGTACGATTGGGAAATCAAGCCATCGCGGCTAGTCGCGCTGCGTTCAGTTCGAGTTGTCATGTGGTGGTGGATGTGCCAACGGTGAGTGCGGCGATCGATCGAACCCGACTGGCTCATTTGGGTTGTCTGATGCAAACGCTGATTGATAATCCTCACATCACTAGCGCTGCCGAAGCAGAACAAGCCTTCTGGCGAAATCATGCTTGGAAAGACCACTTGCAGCAACTGCCAACCGGGTGTGTAATTGCGATCGGCTATGCGCCATCAGTGTTACTGGCAGTCTGTGAAGCCATTCACCAGCGCATTATTCAACCTGCCTTAGTGATTGGAATGCCGATCGGTTTCAGCCATGCCCCGGCTGCGAAGCGTCAACTGATGCAGTCTGGCATTCCTTTTGTCACGATCGAAGGCACATTAGGGGGCGGGTTACTGGCTGCCACTGCGCTCAATGCGCTAGTAGAATCGCTCATTGAAAAGCCAGATTGCCACTGTTACTTGAATCAGTGAATCTCTGTCCAAGTGAACTACTTCGGCTGAAAAGCAGTGTATTGACCACCCAACCCTTCGACGATCGCCCTGGTATTGGCAACCAGCATTTTAGGGTAGGTATCGCCCTCAGAGCCTGCTTCTCCCAAACCATCCGCAAACAGTTCTTGCTCAGAAATTTCGACGTTTGCTTCTTTCGCAACCGTTTCTAGTAGCTTCGTGCTTTCAGTGATTTCAGCAAAAACGGTCGGCACCCCATCGGCTTTAATCTCCTCTGTCAATTCTTTCACTCGTGCGGCGGTAGGCTTTTCTTCGGTACTGATGCCCTGCAATGCCCCCTCAACCGGGATGTCGTAAGCCGCAGAGTAATACCCTAGGGCATCATGAGTTGTTACCAGTTTGCGTGAGTTTGTTGGAATGGTGGCAATCTGAGATTTAATCCAGCCATCAACCTGAGTCAGTTCTGCGGTCAGAGCTTGAGCATTTTCGGCATAGAGGTCAGAGTTTGCCGGAGCCGCTTTTGTCAAACTGTCTTGAATCACCTTCACCATCTCAATTCCATTCTGGGCATCGTGCCAAACATGGGGATCAGGTTCCTCTTCAGCGTGAGCTTCTCCCTCAGCAGATTTCTCTTCCTCGGCATGTTCTTCCTCGTGCCCATGCTCATGTTCACCCATTAGAGGCTTGGGGACCGCGACTTCACCCACAGCAATTTTAGGGGCAGGACTAGAAGAGGCTGTAATGAGCTTGATCAAACTCGGTTCAAAGTCATAGCCAGAATAAAGCACAAGCTGGGCATCTTCGATCGCCTTGCGGTCTTCTGGAGTTGGCTCATAAACATGGGGGTCTGTTCCTGCTTTGACCAGACAAGTCAGATCAATGGTTTCGGCGGCAACGGTCTTGGTTAGATCACAGAGAACGCTACTGGTGGCAACTACTTTCAAATTTGTACTGGTAGCGGCAGTATCAGTAGAAGTCAGGGGGCTAGTTTGGCGGGTTGGCGTGGATGAGGCACAGGCGCTGAGGATGCCAAACATTAGAGCGAGGAGGCTGCTTCCCCAGGTTTGATAGCGCTGAATTTGCATGATGTTCTAAGTTCTGAATTGAGGGAGTTAAGCTTATAATGATAACCGTTCTCATCTTAGGGTTTCATGTTAGAGGTTCAGCGGCTTGCTGTCAATTATCGAGGTGTGCGGGGGCTAGAGCCAGTGAGTTTCCAGGTGAATCCGGGGCAACTGGTGGGCATCATTGGTCCTAACGGGGCAGGCAAAAGTACGTTACTCAAAGCTCTGCTAGGCTTGGTGCCTAAGTCGGGCGGGGTAGTTCACTATTGCACCTGTCCGCTGCACCAGCAGTTAGAGCGGGTGGCGTATATTCCACAGCGATCGCAAATCGACTGGGATTATCCGATCACAGTTTGGAATGTGGTGATGATGGCACGGACTCGTCAGCTTGGATGGTTTCGTAGTCCGGGTCGGGCGGCAAAAGAAATTGTTAAAGCGGCGCTGGAACGAGTCGAAATGCTCAATCTGCGCGATCGCCGCATTGGGGAGCTTTCAGGCGGACAACAGCAGCGGGTGTTTCTCGCACGAGCTTTGGCACAACAGGCAGATTTATTCCTGTTTGATGAACCCTTTACAGGTGTGGATAAAAAAACCGAAGCCGTCATGCTAGAAGTGTTTGAGGAGTTGCGATCGCAGGGCAAAATTTTGCTCCTGAGTACCCATGAATGGGGACAGTCGCTCAATAAACTCGATCGATTACTGTTACTCAATCAATGCCTGATTGCCGATGGTTCACCGCAACAAGTGATGACTCCCAAAAATTTGCATCAAGCTTACGGCACCCATTTAGGAAACCCACTCCATCAAGATTTAGAGACATCTTTTTTCTGCTAACTCCCTACTTCCCGGTCCCCATGCTCAACCTCTTGCTAGAACCGCTTGGCTACGAATTCATGCGCAACGCGATCGCCATTGGCGTACTGGTTGGCATTCTTTGTCCTGTGGTGGGTAGTTATTTAATTGTGCAACGCATGGCGTTACTGGGAGACGTGATCGCCCACTGCGTTTTACCAGGGTTATCAATCTCTTTCTTTTTCGGGGTTGATATTCTGATTGGTGCTTTTAGCACTGGCATTTTGGGTTCTTTGTTAATTGCCTGGATTCGTTCTCAAACCCGAGTCAAAGTTGATGCGGCAATGGCGTTGACTTTTTCGACTTTCTTCGCGCTAGGCGTGACGCTAATTACCGTGCTAAAGAACAAGCTTGACCTGGATAGTTTTCTGTTTGGCGACATTTTGGGCGTGACACCACACGACATTCAGAGAACCTTTGTAATTGCTGCATTAATTCTGTTCGTAGTCAAACTATTTTACAAGGAATTACTGTTCTATACCTTTGACAAAACGGGTGCTCAGGCGATCGGCTTACCGATTAACATGCTTTACTTCGGCTTTATGGCAGCTATTACACTAACTATCATTGCTAGTATGCAAGCAGTAGGCGTAATTCTGGTAATTTCTCTATTAATTGGACCAGCGTTAACTGCTTATTTGTTGGTCAAAGAATTGCATCAGATGATGATTTTGGGCGCAATTCTGGGTGCGATCGCCAGTATCTCTGGGGTTTACCTCAGCTATTATCAAAACTTACCTTCGGGGCCAGCGATCGTGCTGGTGTCGTCTAGTTTATTTCTGCTGGCATTGCTCCTTAGCCCGTCTCAAGGGATTTTGACTCAACCTAACCCGACTGGAAGTACAGCTAGGGCTATGCGTCGCCTAGGTCTGTTCAAACGAAGCGAATAGCTCATTAATTCGACTTTTACCCAGCGATCGTTACACATTTACATGAGACACTTGCGTGATTCCTGATTTCAAGTCTTCTCACGTTGTCCAAAACCCTTTCCCCGCAACACCTTTGCCCAAATGAGTAGTTCTCCGTTCTGTCCGCCCACTGCAAGTTGATGTCCTTTAGGGTGCCAAGCCAAGCAAGAAAACCCATTGGGGGCACCGTTCAGCACTTGGGCTAAATGCTGGGCTTTCTGCCACAAACAAACCCGTCCATCTGCTGCTGCCGAGGCAAATAAAAGAGCATCAGGTTGGAATTGAATCGACTGCACTGTGCCTTCGTGTCCTGCTAAAACGCGACCTTCCCAACCCAATGACAGATCCTCCTGCTTTTCCCAAACTACAATGCCCTCAGCACTGGCAGAAGCAAGCAACGATGCACCCGCTTTTGTCATCACATTTGACCAGGCGAGTTGACGAATTTTACCGGGGAAGCCGCGCATCACCCAAGGATGAGGATTCTCCCACTCCAGTACCGTCATAGTTCGATCGAGATTGCCGGATGCAATATATTTTCCATCGGGCGACCAAGCGATCGCCACACTTGCTGAAGGAATAGTCAGGAAATACGGATCATCATCCCAATCTTCTGCTGTCCAGATTTTTACACCTTGATAACCACTAACGCTCAACCGCTGTCCATCTGGATGCCAAGCAAGATCCAAAGCGGAGGAGGTGTCAAAGTTTAGGGTGGTGGCAACGTCTCCTAACTTAGCATCCCAAACCTGCACATATTTTCCTAGGCTAAATGCCAGTAGATTTTGAGTGGGACTCCATGCCATGCGATCGACCCAAGCTGCTGTTTTTCCGACTGTAGCGACCAATTTAGGCGCGATCAATTCTGGCAAGTTTGACTGCACCTGCCAAATATGAACCTGTCCGTTTTGTCCGCCAGCCGCCAAGAATTGCCCATCATGAGAGAAGGCAAGGCAATCTACCGAGTCCCCATTCATCACTTGTAAAGGCACTCCTTGAAAAGGCATTGCCTGGAATGTTTTAGTCTCTTGATATAGAACCACTTCACCCGCAGCAGAACTCGTTGCCAGAGTCTTGCCATCGGGCGACCAAGCGATCGCCATCACATAATCCGACAGCGTCCCTTGCCAATGAAGATCGAATTCACCTTGTTTCTTTGTCTTTAAACCCTTTGTTTTTAAACTAGACATGCCCGGAAATCCTCTCTCAGTTGAGCCTCATCTAGGTTGCGACCAATGAAAACCAGTTCGTTCTTGCGCGTTTCGTTTGGCTTCCAGGGGCGATCGGCTCTGCCATCAAACAGCATATGAACACCCTGAAACACAAAGCGCTGATCTTCTCCGGCGATCGTCAGAATTCCTTTCATCCGAAAAATATCCGGTCCCTGAGTTTGCAGCAAGTGACCCAGCCATTCGTTGAGCCTATTGCCATCCAATTCACCCGGTTCTACGATCGCCACAGAACCTACCGTTTCATCATGCTCATGAGCGGTTTCATTCAGAAACTCCGGATCAATTTCCAATGCCCGATTCAAGTCAAAAGCACCGATGCCCAGGAGCGCATCCATTGCCAGTTCGGCGTTGCGGGTGCGGTAGATTTTAGCAAGTGCATTCATGCTCCGAATCCGTCGCTCCAGTTCATCTAACTCCTCTGGCGTAACCAGATCGGTCTTGTTAAGCAGCACGACATCGGCAAAGGCAATTTGCTCCTGCGCCTCTTCTGCTTCCCAGTGTTGCCAAATGTGCTTGGCATCCACGACCGTTACGACTGAATCAAGATTAGTTTGCGCCTGCACATCCTCATCCATGAAGAAAGTTTGGATCACCGGAGCCGGGTCAGCCAGTCCCGTCGTTTCAATCACCAGATGATCAAATTTGTCGCGGCGCTTCATCAAGTTGCCGATGATCCGAATCAGATCACCTCGCACTGTGCAACAGATACAGCCGTTATTCATCTCAAAGATTTCTTCGTCTGCGTTGATAATTAGCTGGTGATCAATGCCCACGTCGCCAAACTCGTTGACGATCACCGCGACCTTTTTGCCATGTTCGTAGGTGAGGATGCGATTTAGCAGCGTAGTCTTGCCTGCACCCAAGTAGCCTGTGAGCAGAGTCACAGGAACTGAATCGACTGTTGCCATGTTGACCATATTTTGAATGCTCACTATATTACGAATGATAATCATTATCGCTTATAACTTGTCGTCTGGCTAAAAATGCTGACTGCTTTGGAGAACTTAATAGCCTTGAAGAGCTTATATAATTCAGGTTGAGTAAGTTTGTGGGCGCAATTCATTAGATGATGATTGTGGGCGTAATTCTGGGTGCGATCGCGGGATATAGCAAACTTTCTCCCCTGTCAATGAGCAGGTTCAGTATTCCAGGCTTGAAGTTTGCCTGGGTTAGGATGTTTGAGCATCTAAGCAGCGTCGCACGATCGCATCCACACCCAAACTCGCGATGCCCTGCTCTTGTAATAATGAGTTGCTGGAACTATCAAAGGTAACCACAGATTTTCCTGCCTTGGTCAGACGTTGGGCAAAGGCTAAAGTTTTGCTGTTGGGGGCGGCATAGGCAACAAAGAGGGTGTGAGCGATCGCCCCAATCATTTCATTCCTTTTTTTAGCCAGTTCAGCCGTGGCACGGGCATAGCTGGCACTAAAGGGCGAGATCAGGAGTAAACGATTTTCGTCCATTGCCTGTTTTTGCTTGGCGGAGAAGCGAATGTTATGAATGCTGCGGGCAGGACAGTAGATAAGCGGTTGGGTGCCACGCAGCAGAATTTTGAGGCAGTCCTGTTCGATTGGGGTGTGGAAACCGCTGATGACTGGAATGTCTGCATCTCGCAGGGCTTGGACAAGGTCATAGGTTTTGAGGATGAGGTCGCCAGGGCATTTCATAGAACAGAAGAGGGCAATCGCAGGTTTTTGAATCAGGCTAAGATTGCCGATCGCGCTCAATGTGGGGAGGCTTTTGAAGGCAATGCAGTTTGTGAGTGCTACCGGATAAGCAGAATCATTGGGTGTGATGGTTTGCAACTTTAGAGCCGTGACGGATTATTCATGTCAAGGATAGGGCTTAGACTGCTGCATAGCCTGAGTATTGGCGTAAATAAGGCGGTTGAAACCCAATGACAATATCTTCTTTGGGGATACCTGTTTCAACCAGATCTTGACCAATATCTAATTCAGTGTTGTTAATCTGAATCCAAATTTTCTCATTTTTAATGTCTAGATGAATTGAACAGCCGTAGATTCTTTCTTTTTTGTCCCAGCCGATCGCAACTACCTGGTAATGATCGTGTTCGGTGTCAAAAACGGTTTGAATCTCAATATCACCATAGGATGGTTTGTAAGCAGCATATTGCTTAAGCAGTTGCTTAATTGTGGTTCGATAAATTTGGAGTGTTTCTAGACTTGCCATAAGATGATCACCTCATTTTCAATGTCATAAACGAAGAGTTCAAGTTCATACTGTTGAATAGCTATGCGCGGAAATTCTTTTTGAAAGAATGTTTTATAGGCGATATCTGGAACAGCAAGAAATAGTTTTCGTTCTGGATCTGCTACTTTTTATGCCACACGGTAGTTAAATAAATTGCCCGATCGCGAGATAGAAATCAGCAACGGTAGAGGTGTTAATAAAGCTTTTAATTTCGACGGCGATTTTTTTGCCATCGCGTTCGGCGTGAATAGGGGCTCAAAATCAAACGTCTGGAGATACTTCTGGGCGTGATCGCGGTTGAGTGGCATGGTCTTTCAACTCAGGTCGGGTTTAAATTAGCAGGAAAGTCAGGATCAAACAGCTGCTCTAATGTATAAGGGCAATTTTCAGGCAGATCCCCATAATCTAAAGGGGTTTCCTTGACCACTAAATCCAAACCAGATTCGTGAGCAGAGGCGATCGCCTCTGCCAAATAGGGATTAAGGCTAGGATTTTCCTGCAAAAGTCGCAAAACTTCTCGTCGTTGCTCTCGAATAGTTGCCCGCCAGCTTTTGCTTCGCTTTTCTGACTGAGAGTCCCACTTTAGAAGATGTCCTATCAAGACACCAAGTCGATTTCGTAATTCCTGCCGCTGTTGTTTGCCCAAAGATTCAAGCTCCTCCACCAAATTCACAATGTCTAATCCCTTAAAATCACCCACTTGCAGTAACTTAGCTTGTTCCAAAGTCCAAGCATAAAAATCTGTTTCATAGAGATTGGATGACATACAGTTACTCCTCAGAAAATAGTTCAAGCCAAAAATCTCGATCGAGCATCTTTTCGGGTGAGCGATCGTAGCTCCATATATCAGGAAAGGGGATTTGAGGGTATTCCTTACGCACACTTTTTAGCGCAATTGACCAAGCCTTATCAAAACTGGTTTTCCAGCGGGTACTGAGGCTGAGAACTATGCCCAACAAAACTTCTAGCTCTCCCCGCTGAGCCCGAATCGTTCGCTCCCAACCGTTGTAGTCATTGGGTGAGTTGACATATAACCGTTTTAATAAATGCTCCAATAAAACAATCAAACGACTAATCAATTCCTTCTTTTGAGAAATCCCCAGCGCCTCTACCTCTTCGATCAAATTCGCAATATCTAGATGGTCAAACTCCCGCGCCTTGAGCTTGGCAACTGTATCTTCTGACCACAACAAAATATCCTGTTCGTAGAGGGAGGTTAAATTCTTGATTTGAGACACCAGGTTTTCTCCTTGAAAGCATCAAATAACGAACACGATCTCAGAGGATGTCTGAGAAGTATCAAAGATTCTTACACTTGCCCCCCAACCCCTCACTCTGGGGGACTTCCGAATCAATGCTCCTTCAAAGTCCCCCAGAATGGGGGATTTAGGAGGCGGATCGGAAGCAATTTAAACTTCTCAGACATCCTCTCAAGCCTTACCTACCTGCCTCTACTTTAGTCCTGGAATAACCCCATCGAACAGATAATCTGCGCCCCATCTCGTCTTTCCTCTGGGTTAATCACACACAGTGATACGCCATTTTTAGATAGACAAAATAGGGCTTGAGCGATCGCCCTGCCCAACTTTCATCAATAATTTCTGCCAGTTGCTCAGAAATATCCAGGCAAAAGTTATCCTCCCAACGATTTTCAAACCATTGCTCTAGTTTTTGGGCATCATCCCGATTCACCACTTCTACATTTAGCTCACCCTGAGATCTCAATCCAGATGGGGATTATCAAATGTATTATTAGACACACTGTATATTGTTCCTCAATACTCTCTATGCAAAAGCGTTTAAAGCCTCCGGCAAAGCCGGAAGTTGTGACTGAGTCGGTGATTGACCAGTTAAAGAACATTGCCCAGATTGAGCATCCGAGGCATCGTAGTCCCATCAACTTTGCAGTCAATCTAATGGCGGGCTTAATTGCCTACTGTCACTAGCCCCAAAAGCAGGCATTGCTGAATGATGTAGCTTTCCTGCTTAACGCGAACTCACGTTAAGTTAAGTTGTATGACTTTTTTATTAGACTAAAGCGAATAATGCCCCCCATGACCGTATGATGATTGATAAATTTGTAAGAATCCATATGAAAAGGGAGCTTTTGTAAGCGTGGCAATTCCTCTTTTAGAATATTCTCCTTCTTCTCAAAACCAGCGTGTAGCTGGCTATGAGGTCGGGAGCGATGAGCAGCCCAGAATTTATTCGACTGAAAACTTGCTCGACGACAGTGACATTGGGGACTTGATTGAAGCGGCATACCGCCAAATCTTCTTCCATGCCTTTGCAGTCGATCGCGAGCGTTTCTTGGAGTCCCAACTCCGGAGCGGTCAGATTACCGTTCGAGACTTTGTTCGCGGTTTGGTGTTGTCTGACACCTACAGACGTAGCTTCTACGATCTCAACAGCAACTATCGCTTTGTTGAGCAAACCGTACAACGGGTGCTCGGTCGCGATGTGTATAACAACCAAGAGAAACTCGCTTGGTCAATTACCGTTGCTACTAAGGGCATTGTTGGGTTTATCGATCAACTTCTCGATAGCCCAGAGTACATTGAGGCTTTTGGGTATGACATTTTGCCCTATCAGCGTCGTCGGGTACTGCCCGGTCGAACTGAAGGCGAAAGACCCTTCAACATCAAGTCTCCTCGTTACGATGAGTACACTCGCCGCAAGCTTGGGTTCCCTCAAGTTATTTGGCAGTCTACTGTTCGCAGCTATGTTCCTCAAGACCAGAAAGCCAAAACGGGCAGCCCATCGCTGTTCCTTGATATGGCGCGGAGCCTTAATGCACGCGGAAATACCCCTCAAAAGCTATCAACCGCCAACATTGATATCTATGGATCGGTTCCTCGTCGTTAAAGATAACCTGTAAATTATCTCTAGATTTATCTCTAGATTAATAAGGAGGAGAGAAGCAAAATGTTTCTCCCTCCTTTTTTATAGTTCAATTTTTTGTAGTTTAATTTCGGAGTTTGGTTTCTATCACTTAGGCAGAGTCTTCATTTTCTAAAAGGCGCGTCGCTTGATGCTCTGGTTGAAATCCTAGGTCGATCAAAGCTTTACGAATTTTGGTTTTAGAAGGACGTACTTGAGGGGCATTAAGTCCTAGTTCTCTTGCTGTTTCAAACAGTTCCCGCATGAGTAAATCTAAAGAAGTATCTTGAGCATCTTCGGGCAAGTTTTCAATTCTGCCTTCATATGCCAGCGTGTAAAGCTCTAGATGATGTATGCCCATGCCCCGCGACAGTTTTCTTAGGGTTTCGGGGGTGGGGCAAGTGCCCTTAAAACAAGCTCCCCGCAGACGAGGCTGGGGAATGCCTGATAATTCTGCCAAATGATTCATGCTGATGGATTGTTCTTCAAGGTATTGCAAAATCAATCGTCCTAAGGGCGAGCAATCTTCAGATTTAATTTGCAACCTTGCTGGCATAATCAGATGTTAAGGGGATTAGGGTATTTATAGAATAGCGGTTGAAGGGCGATCGCGTCTTAAACCTGCTTCATTGACATTCTAGACAAAGACAATCTTTAAACAAAAACTAGTATTAATGGGCTAGCCATTCAGTAGCTTGGATCAATAGCTTGGGCAACGAATAACTTACTCCAGTTACCTCATAAATCTACAGCTTTGTCAAGCGTTCTCAGTCGTTAGCCTAGCTCCTCTGTCAATGTTGTTGATCAAAAATTGGGTGGCATCAGCTTTTGTCGTCGCTTGAGAGAAAAGAGTAGTCAATCCTTGGTGTTGCTGCTAAGGGAGTTGCAATTAAATAACGCCCCGAACCGCCCCCTAAATCCCCCATTCTGGGTAGGGACGATTCTCTAAGAAGAGAAAAACTGCTTGAATCCCATAATCTCGTTAGCCATCAAAATAGGAGCAACGTAACAATGCGGGATTTAAGTTTTTTCTCCAACTAACGAATCAGCCCTACCCATTCTGGGGGACTTCCGAACCTTTCAAAGTCCCCAGAATGGGGGATTCAGGAGGCTGAAAAGTCAATGCATTTCACTGGTGTTTTATTTTCACGCAACTCCCTAACAGTAAAAGAAACGCTCAATGACAAAAATAAAGCTGTTGGAGCAGAAGATTTAGTTAAAACTGTCTATGGGTTGGGATATCGCCTAAACCATGTTATTAAGGAGTTTAAGCCAGAGCCAATACTTGATTTAGGTAAGCAGCAGGATATTTTGAATGCGCAGGAAACGCAATTTTAGGAACGCTTAGCAAATGCCAACTGTAATGTTCCAACTCAAGTTTTAAGCTGCCCTTTGGTAATGAAACAAGGAACAGATTTTTCATAGCAAAATCGGCTCTAACGCAAATTTTAACAATTGATCGAAATCAAGATTTTATCGATCGCTTTGTGACTGAAGTTGGAACGCGAGATATACAAACAGCGATCGCTCTGACTAAGCCCTGCTCAAAAATCGATTTAACGGATACGCCCCGATGGTGTAGTCATCGATCGATCTCAGTTTGATCAGGCAGAAGGATTGAAGTTACTGGAGGATTTAGGTTTAGCAGTGTTGGCGATCGTGTCGAGCATGGCATTGAGGTCACAAAACGGGTCGACTTTGATGGCAGTACCCTTTGCGACCAGGGACTGTAACCGATCTAAGTATTGGTATAACAATCTATGGATGTAGTAAATTGTTGGCAAAGTTAAAGCTCTTTTGTCCTGCAACATCGAAGTAGAAGTAAGTTTTGAGCCAGGGGCAGTCGTTGATGTCCTTCTTTTTGATAACGCTAACGCTGTCGTTCAGCTTGTAATGCAACCTTGACTTGCTGGTAGGCAGCGATCGCGGTGGCTGTTTTTTCTACCGCTCCTGCTAAAATACCCTGCCCTTAGTTCTAAATCTTTACAAATTCCTACCAGCGTCATGGCTCCCAATTGCGATCGCAACACGTTTTGCCCTGATACGGAAAATAGTGCTGCCCCAATCCATGTCCTGATACATCCAATAGGTAAATTACAAATTGATCTGCATCCAGCCAGTAATAATCAAAGCGATCGCCCCCTAAATATTTACTGGGCAGAAACTGAAAATCTACTGCAATCGGTGCATCGCACAGCTTGGGAAGGAGCGATCGTACGTAAGTTGCTGCTTCTTGTAGCTCCGCCTCCAAGATGAATCTTCAATCAATTGGTTCTATTTCTCAGCCTTTTTCCCCACTCCTAATTCTTTAAGAGTTCCATTGGGTAACTGATGTAAATCATCGACCCTTGAAAGCGGACGAATATGATTCAGTTGCGCCAACGCCCAGATTGCAGTTTCTTGCACTTCTGGGTCTGGATCACTGGTCGCATGGTGCAAAAGCTGGCTAACCTGCCCCACTAACTCATAGAGCCGGGTAATGTCCCGAATTCCGTTCTTCCGTACATCCGAGCTGTTATCTTGCAGCGACAACATCAGTGCCCGATTCATGGGCTGCAAAGTCTTCATGCTAACTTCTGACACCGCTGCCAAAATCAAGCTGCGCTGACCAGAATCCGAGTCTCTCATCAAATCCACCAGAGGCTGCACTGCCCGTGAGTCCGCTTGCTGCCCCAATTCCCAAATTGCTTTTCGACGTTTGCTCGGATCTGGGTTTTGCAAATCCTCAATTAGCTCCAATACCACATCCATCTTTGCCAGACGAGTTGTATCTGAAACGGTCGTTTCTACAGACGTTTCTACAGACATGGAGCCAACCTGAGAAAGGTCAGATTGCTTCTGTAGCTCAAGTTCGATGCTGTCGGAAAGAACAGGTACAAGCGGCACAGAAGACTGCGAGGGCGACAACTCTAAATTCAAATCTTCGTTTAAAGCCCCACTTGAAGATTTAGTACGCCCTTGACCGTAACCCCAGTTGTAAGCAATTCCCCCAACGGTGCTGGTAACCACCAATGCCGTCATAATCATCCCTGTCCAGTTCCTGGGAGCAGGAGGAGCCGAGATTTGAGTAGCATAGACAGGAGATGGCAAGACTAGGCTGAGACAGAATGCACCAGTCAGAAGCGATCGCTTGGAGCAATGAGACATAGCAAGAAAAGAGTTCGGGGTTGAGTACAGGGTTCCCCAAGCGGCTGCGAAAGTTAATCTCGTTGCGCCATCATTTTAGAACCCTATACTCTCTGCCCTTTTCTAGAGAGAAGGAGTTCGGGGAAGGGACGAATGAGACATGCTGGCAAGAGGACGCTCTATTTTCACAACTGTAGATTGAAGAAATTCTGTGCTTGTTACTGAGTTATTGGATAGCTCAAACAACGGATTAGACAAAATTCCTGCTAGAGAAGTCCCAATTAAACAAATGATCAAACCCACCTGTAAGGGGCGCATTCCAGGCAAATCCCAACGAATTTCAGGATAATTTTGAACGGCTTCGGACATCTCTTCCGGCTCTTTTACCACCATCATTTTGACGACACGAATGTAGTAATAGATGGAAATAACACTAGTTAGTAAACCAATGAGTACCAGCCAATAGGCACCTGCTTGCCAGCCCGCCCAAAACAGATAAATTTTTCCAAAGAATCCAGCTAGAGGGGGAATGCCACCCAATGATAAAAGGCAAAGACTGAGACAAAGCGTTAAGAGCGGATCTTTTTGGTACAAACCGCTATATGCCGTAATTTCATCGGTGCCTGTGCGTAGCGTAAACAAAATGACACAGGCAAAGCCGCCTAAGTTCATAAATAAATAAACCATTAGGTAAAACATCATGCTGGCGTATCCGGCATCAGTGTCTACGATCAACCCAATCATTAAAAAGCCTGCTTGAGCGATCGAAGAGTACGCTAACATCCGCTTCATGCTGCCTTGTGCCAGGGCAACAACGTTGCCTAACACCATGCTAAGTACGGCTAGGGCAGTCATAACGAAGTGCCATTCATCGGACACCATGGGAAATCCATTGACTAGCAGACGAATCGCGAGGGCAAAGCCTGCTGCTTTAGAACCCACCGATAGGAACGCTACTACCGGAGTAGGCGAACCCTCGTAAACGTCTGGAGTCCATTGGTGAAAGGGCACAGCAGCAATTTTGAAGGCGATCCCAGCGATCACAAATACTAGGGCAATGACAACGCCAATAGAGGGCTCACCGCTAGTTATCAACAAATTAGTCGTGATGATGCTAAGCCGAGTTTCGCCTCCTGACAGCCCGTATAGCAGCGATATGCCATATAGAAAAATGGCTGAACTGGCTGCGCCAATGAGTAAGTACTTGAGCGCTGCCTCATTGGAGCGAGGATCGCGCTTCATGTAGCCCGTTAATAGGTAGGAAGAAATACTGAGGGTTTCTAGTGAGACGAAAATCATGACCAGTTCGTCTGCCCCTGAGAGAAACATGCCGCCCAGAGTTGCGGTTAGGAGAATAGCGAGAAACTCAGCGAGGGCAGTTCCGGCTTGCTCAACGTAGCGCACTGACATGAGCACGGTGATGGCTGCGCCTAGAGCAATGATGCCTCGGAAGATGACGCTCAGGTCGTCGCCCATGAAGCTGCCGAGAAAAGATTCTGGGATAGCGCTGTGCCATTGGAAGTAGAGGGCACCGATCGCCCCCAATAATCCAGCGATCGCGACGTAGGGTGTCCAACGAGAGGACGATCGCCCTACAATTAGGTCTCCAATCAAAACCACCATAATGGTAATGATGACAATTCCTTCCGGCAGGATGGTTCCTACATTCAATTGAGCAGCAAGGTTTGCAAAATCCATAAGATTCTAGCCAGCAGTATCGACAAGTAACGCTTTAAGGTCAGGCTTTTAGTCAGACGTTCTATAAAGCTTAGCGGGGGAATGGAAAATTTACCGTCGCCTGAGCAACTTGTAAAAATTCCTTAACTCTGAAAATCATACCTTGTGAACTCCCAAACCTCTTCAAATTGTAGGGTCGGCATGGGATTCAGTCTAAAATTTCCCTCTAGCTTTCATTGACAAAGATCTATATTAAGTAGATCTAGGTGTTGCAATAAATTCTTTGTCTCGTTAGTTTGGATTGCATTAGGAGCAGTTATAAGTTTAAGCATAGGTTTAATTACCTTCAACATTTCAGTCTTTTCTTTTTACCGACCGTTCCACCGAGCCATAAGCCCATGTCAACTCTTGTCATTGTTGAATCTCCAACCAAAGCCAAAACTATTCGTAATTATCTCCCTCAGGGATACCAAGTTGAGGCATCAATGGGGCATATCCGTGACTTGCCACAGTCGGCAGGGGATATTCCAGCCTCGGTTAAGGCTCAAGAATGGGCGAAGATTGGGGTCAATGTAGAGGCAGATTTTGAGCCGCTTTATATTATCCCACAAGATAAAAAAAAGGTCGTCAAGATGCTGAAAGAGGCCCTGGCGGGTGCCGATGAACTTGTGTTAGCGACTGACGAAGACCGAGAAGGAGAGAGTATTAGCTGGCACTTGCTACAGGTTTTAAAGCCGAAGGTGCCGATTAAGCGCATGGTGTTCCACGAAATTACTGAAGAAGCGATTCAATTGGCGATCGCGAATTGCCGCACTGTCGATGAGCATGTGGTGCGGGCGCAAGAAACCCGACGCATTTTAGACCGATTGGTAGGGTATACCCTATCGCCTCTGCTCTGGAAGAAAATTGCCTGGGGGTTATCTGCTGGACGAGTTCAATCGGTTGCGGTGCGCCTTCTCGTTAACAAGGAGCAACAACGTCGAGCTTTCCGTCGCGGCAGCTATTGGGACTTGAAAGCTAGTTTGAGCAAAGACAAGGTGCCTTTTGAAGCCAAGTTGATTAGCCTGGGGGGTACGCGCATTGCTAATGGCGGTGACTTTGATGAGGCGACGGGGCAGGTGATGGCAGGACGCGAGGTGCTGCTGCTGGGTGAAGAGGAGGCACTGGCACTTCAGGCGCGCTTGCAAGCTCAGCCTTGGACAGTGGCTAACCTTGAAGAGCGGTCTTCTACTCGCAAGCCTTCGGCTCCGTTTACAACTTCTACCCTTCAGCAAGAATCTAACCGGAAGCTGAGACTTTCGGCTCGAGACACGATGCGGACGGCGCAAAGCCTTTACGAGCAAGGCTACATTACCTACATGAGAACGGATTCGGTGAATTTGTCGCAACAGGCGATCGCGGCTGCCCGTGAATGCGTTGAAAATATGTACGGTGCTAGCTACCTCAGCCCTCAACCTCGCCAGTATTCTAGTAAGAGCAAGGGCGCTCAGGAAGCTCACGAAGCCATTCGTCCTGCGGGTAATACCTTTCGTACGCCCCAGGAGACAGGTTTGAGCGGTCGGGAACTGAAGCTGTACGAGTTGATCTGGAAGCGGACGGTGGCGACTCAGATGGCTGAGGCACGGCAGACCCATGTGACGATTCAAATTCAGGCGGATGATGCAGGTTTTCGGGCAACCGGGAAACGGATTGATTTTGCGGGGTTCTTTCGGGCGTATGTGGAAGGGTCGGATGACCCGGATGCAGCGATCGAGGATCAGGAAGTTGTGCTGCCCACGCTACGAGTTGGGGATGTGCCGAACTGTGAGGCTTTAGAAGCGATCGCCCACGAAACGCAGCCGCCTGCCCGCTACACCGAAGCCTCTTTAGTCAAAACCCTGGAAAGTGAAGGCATCGGTCGCCCCAGTACCTACGCCAGCATTATCGGCACTATTATTGACCGAGGCTATGCCCAGATGACTAATAACAGCCTGGTGCCGACTTTTACCGCGTTTGCAGTTACGGCTCTTTTGGAAAAACATTTTCCAGAATTGGTTGATCCCCGCTTTACTGCCCGCATGGAGCAAACCCTAGATGAGATTTCTACGGGCGAAGCGCAATGGCTGCCCTACCTAAAAAAATTCTATTCCGGTGAACAGGGGTTAGATACTCAGGTCAAGCAACAAGAGAGCTTAATTGATCCTACAGAAGCCCGCACAATTGAGTTAGAGGGACTGGATGCCAAAATTCGGATTGGGCGCTATGGCGCTTACATTGAGGCTAGTAACGGCGAAGAAATTGTCAAGGCCTCAATTCCCCAAGATCTAACCCCGGCTGATCTTGATCCAGAGCAGGTTCAACTCTTACTTCGTCAAAAGACTGAAGGCCCTGATAAGGTTGGATTTCATCCTGAAACAGGCGAACCGATCTACCAAATGATTGGTCCTTATGGCCCTTACGTTCAACTGGGCGATAAAACTGAAGAGAACCCCAAACCTAAAATGGCATCTTTGCCCAAAGGAATGACGTTTCAGAACGTTACTTTAGATATTGCCGTAGGTTTGCTGGCGTTGCCTCGTAACTTGGGTGTACACCCCGAAACCGGAGCGAAAATTCAGGCAAATTTAGGGCGTTTTGGTCCTTATGTGGTTCATGACCAAGGTAAGGCAGGCAAAGATTATCGCTCGCTTAAAAAGGAAGATGACGTTTTGTTAATCAGCTTAGGTCGGGCGATCGAGCTATTGGCAGAACCTAAGGCAGGTCGTGGACGTAGTAAAGCCGCTGCTACGCCCCTGAGAGAGCTAGGAACCCATCCTGAAGATGGCGAACCTGTCAATATCTATGATGGACCTTACGGGGCTTACATCAAGCATGGCAAGGTGAATGCCTCTATTCCTGAAGGACAAACGGTTGAAGCTATTCCTATAGATATTGCAGTGAAAGCGTTAGCGGAAAAGGCTGGGACAAAGAAAAAGACTCGGGGTTCAGCGAAGGCTGGCTCTAGTGACAAAGCAGATAGCACGAAAAAGACTGCAGCAAAGACCACCCCAAAGAAAACCTCGACTAAGACTGCGACTAAAAGTGCGGCAAAGTCGAAGACCACTAAAACTACTAAAACAACCCCGTCAAAGTCGTGAACCGATGGCATCATGCAAAGCAAATGATAAGAGGAGCAATTGCTCCTCTTATCATCCTGCTTATCCTTGTATTGCTTCAACGCCCTCTACCTGGTTTGCTTGCAAGCCCATCTCAACCTGCTTTTGCTCAATTCCCTATTCAGGAGGAAACGATGCCCGCTCCTACACTTTTGTCGCCTCAGGATTTAGAAAAAGCTTTGGGTGAATTACCCAATTGGAACATTCAAAATCAAAAGCTCCATCGTCAGTTTCAATTTCCATCCTTTGTAGAAGCTTTTGGTTTTATGTCTAGCGTTGCTTTGGTTGCCGAGTCTATGGGACATCATCCGGAGTGGTTTAATGTGTACAACAAGGTCACGGTAGACCTAACGACCCACGATGCAAAAGGTATTAGCCATTTGGATATTGACCTCGCAAAGCGAATGGATCTGTTGGCACCGTAGCCTAGAGCTTTATAAGGAAAAAGTTTTGAAAACATGACTTAATCCAACAGTTTTTCTATTTCCAAACCGCTAGACTCTGAGAGAGTTTTAATCCTGCGATCGTGAGAAAAATTCTTCTAGTTGTTCATCAAGTTACTTCTGAACCGGGCTTAATTGGTCAAGTTCTTCAAGATCTACAGTACGACTTAGAAATCTGCTGTCCAGCCGCCGCTCAGTCTCTTCCCACTACAATGGATGAGTATGATGGGGCGATCGTTTTTGGAGGGCCCATGAGCGCCAATGACGATACTACTCTCCCTTTTATTCGAGATGAATTAAACTGGATACCCTCAGTTTTAGACTCTGGAACGCCTTATCTAGGAGTTTGTTTAGGTGCTCAGCTTTTGGCTCGGGTTTTAGGTGGACAGGTTTCGCTCCATCCTGAGGGGGTCAAAGAGATTGGTTATTCTAAAATTCAGCCTGTGTCAGAATACACTGATTTATCGGGGTTGACCCACGTCTATCACTGGCATGAAGAAGGGTTTGAGATTCCGCGAGAGGCTATTTTACTGGCAGAAGGGCAAGTGTTTCCGAACCAGGCTTTCCGATATGACAATGCTTATGGCATTCAGTTTCATCCAGAGATTACTCATAACATGATTCGTCGCTGGGTCGCTGCTGCGCCAAATTATCATGTTCAGCCAGGTGCCCCCAGCGTTGAAGCACAGCTTCACCAGCATTTGCAGCACGCGACTACGGTTGAGAACTGGCTCCGGGGCTTTCTTAGGCAATGGCTTCGCTCTGCAAAGGTGTCGTTAGATGTGGCTTAGACTCAATATGTTGTAGAAGGCGCTAGCTACGATTAATGGTGATGGTCATGAGAAGTTCATCACTACGGATCGTCTGTCTTTGGGTTCCTTCTGCATTTAGGATGGTTGCAGGCTCGAAAACCCACTGCTCTCTAACTAGACAAGCCGCTAGCTCGTCATAGTCGAAGCTGCCGCTGGACTGGTAAACTTTGACATCAATTGGTTTATCAGGCTGATTCTCTGTCGTAATCGTAAGGGCGATCGGGGTGCCTACACGGTTTAATACCTCAGGGGTGACTTGGCACGCAGAAGCAGACGGGTCTGGTAAAAAAGTGCTGCTATTGTTAACAGGTCGGGCAAGCTCTAAGGTTTCGTCTGCTGTCCCTGCTCCGGGAGCACCTCGGCTAGAGCTAAAGAGCGTAAGCGTGACTCCTAAGGGGGCTGCTTCACTGTTGGCTGAATTGAGGTTGTCAGAATCTACGGTGCTGGGAGCTACTGCGATCGATTCTGAAACATCGGGTACAGGGGTGTCAATCGCTGTGGTTTGCAGATCTGGTTCGCTGGGCAGGTTCTGAGGTGGAGGATCGGGTAGATCGGGTGGCGGCAGCGTCGTAGCGGGTAGATCGGCGGGAAAAGACTCAGGTTGAGGGCGATCGCCGCTTGTATCTAGCGGAGCCTCGGGTAAAGAAGATTCAGGAGCGATCGCTTCTGAATCTGGAGTTTCGGGAATCGGGGCTTCAGGCGTTGCTTCTAAAGCTCCTAGCGGTTGCGGTGGCTCAGAAGAGGGCTGGACGGGAGTCACTGAAGGAAGGACTGGCAGCGGTAAGGAGTCAGGTTGAGGAGGGATAGCTGCCGTCTCAAAAGGAGTTTCTGCAAAGACAGGAGAAGGAGAAATTTCGGGAACAGGTTCAGAAGAAGACTCTGGTGAAGGTAAAACTTCAGGAGATGGGGTAGGTGATGGCAAAATTGTCGGGGAAGGTTCTGGCGCAAAACTGATGTCACTGGGAGGAATGCTTTCACTGAACGCGGGCTGTGTGGGTACCAGATCTGCGGGCACAGGTTCTTGGGAAGCAGGTTCCTGAGAAATCGGTTCCTGAGAAGGAGGCGCAGCAAACTCCGTAGATGGCTGGCTGAGGGCAACTTCAGGAAATGGCTCAGATAACTCTACAAATTCTACAGGAGTCGGAGAGCCGGACTGGGATGCTGCTGACAGACGCGCAGCTAAGGGGAGGGCGATCGCCAACAAAGCCCCATGCAACAGCAGCGATCCGCCTACTAACGGCACCCAAAACCCAGGAGACTCTGCTCTTCGCTTTCGAGGCATCCGTAAACCCGTCAGGTCATAGCTTTGAGTATTTTCTTCAGGATTATCTGTGAGTGGTTTCATCGCATTTATCAATACCTAAGCCGCAACCTGATCATAAGACGAAAGTAAGAGAAGGTTTTCTCCTGCTAGTTTTACTCCACTACTACAGAGTCTGGGCTAGATTCTGTCACTTTTTTCCAAAAAAGATTAGTGATCCCCTGGGTGAGAATATGGCTTAGCAAGCCTAGGGGACCTGCAAATAAGCAAAACACTAAAGAGTGAACTGTCCAAACGCCCGTTCGTTGCCCTTCCCAGTAAATCCAACGCCCTACAAATAAGTCCATCACCAAAAAGTGTATCCATCCAGTTGCCATGACTCGCTCATCGGCAAAAAGCTGCGCTAAATCAGACAACTGAGGGTTCGCAAACGCTTGAGCAGAGTCTGGATCAAGGCTGTTAATAAACAGGTAGATGTATAAACCTGATAAAGCCACAAAAGGTAAAAGTGAACCCATGACTCTGCGCGTCCAACCCCAGTTCGGCAGCAAGATCATTAGCGCCCAGAAAGGCAATACAAAAACATTAGAAATATCAAACAATGCGCTTAGAGTCATAACTATGCAAAGAAAAAAGGTTTTTTGACACCTCTTTATTATGTTGACGAAGCTGAAATATAAGCTTGTTTGTTGGCTATTTTTTCTAACTGGGGAAATCTAGCCTAAATTGACAGTGCCATTTATCCAATCAAAACTATGCATTTAGAGGCGATCGCCACCTTATTTCTAGGTGGGTTAGCATTTTGGTGGGGAACGCGCCTGGGTCAAATGCTGCTTCAGCAAGGTGCCACTGCTAACAACCTATTTAAGGGAAACTCAGCTTCTCTGTTGTTCTTAGGGATATATATGGGGTTGCTGATGTTGGCGCTTTACGTGCCGCAGTGGCAGGCATTGCCCCTAGAGTGGCGAATATCGGGGATGCGGATCACGTGGACGTTGATTCGGGTCATTTTACTAGGATTTTGTGGCGTTACTTTTGCGGTTAGTTGGCAAACTGCCCGCCTGCAAATTGTGGCGATCGCGCTCTTGGGCATTCTGGGCATCAGCAGTTTCAACGCTACCGAAGCTTATTTTCTCGCCCCTATCTACACTGAACTCAAAGATAACCTCAACGCCAATGGCATTTTTGAGCAAACCTCTCCGAGCAGTTGCGCTCCTTCTGCCCTTGCAACAATTCTGCACCGCTGGGGGCTAAAAGAAACCGAGTCAAGCCTAGCGCGCCTTGCCGGAACTAGCTCACTCGGAACTTCTATGCCTCAGCTTGTGGCAGCGTTGGCAGCGATCGATATGGGAGCGATCGAACTTTCGCCCACTTGGGAGCAGATGCAGAAAATCAATCGTCCTGGAGTTTTGGCAACCTGGCTTTATTCCGAAGGTCGGCGCGATCCCCATGCTGTTGCACTGGTGGGGCTAAGTGATACGATCGCCACGATTGCTGACCCCGCATTTGGTAAGTATTTTCAAGTTTCTAAAGAACAATTTGAGCGCATCTGGCGCAAAGAATATCTCCCTGTTTTTCGCCCCCAAGATGTGACTCTGACGGCTGTCGAAACTGCTGATTATTTGCATCGTTTGGGTTATCTTCAACAAAATGCTGCTCAACAAAATACTTCGGTGGATCGCGCAGTTTTAGAACCCGTAGTCCGTCAATTTCAAAAAGCGATGGGAATCGCTGAAACGGGGATCGTTACTCCCCAAACGGCACTGATGCTAACAGGCTCTTTTTTGTCGGACGTGCCCACCTTGAATTAGCGAATTGATCAATTGTCCTTGAGTCGAGATAGTCCTTGATTTGAGATTATCCTTGAGTCCAGACTGAACGGTGTAGGGTGGAGAAGACCCTCGCAATTGTTTCTATGAAATTTCTTAGCTTCTCCGTCTCAAGGTTAGCTGCGATCGCCTTGACGCTTCTTCTCAGCTTCTTCCTCTGCATTGAACCTGCGATCGCTTCGAATGACCTCCAAGGAGTTGCCCCTTCTGATAGCGTAGTGCCCAATGGCGCAGTCGTCTTTGAGAATAATTGTGCAGGCTGTCACGTCAATGGCGGCAACATTGTGCGGCGTGGCAAGAACCTAAAGCTGAAGACCTTGCAAAAAAATGGTGTCGATTCTGTAGAAGCGATCGCCCAGTTGGTGACCCATGGTAGAGGTTTAATGTCGGCGTACGGCGATCGCTTAAGCATCGAGGAAATTACAACGGTCGCCAAGTATGTGACGGAGCAAGCAAAGCAAGATTGGAAGAATTGAGGATCAAAATACATCCTTCATTCCTCGGAGCCTCCCAAAGGTTTGAATTGGATTTTGACTCTTGACCCGGGCTTGCAACCCAGGTTGATCCCACCGCAAGAACGGATTCGTTGCTTTTTCCTCACCTAGTACAGAAGGAACAGTGGCTTCCGATCGTTGTCGCATTGCCTTGACCTGCTCTAGTCGCGCTTGTAGTATCTTATTTTGCTCTTCTACCGTGACTGCAAAGCGCAGATTGCCAAGGGTGTACTCATGAGCGCACCAGACTCTTGTTGAGTCGGGCAGAGCGCGAATTTTGCTGAGAGAATCGACCATTTGAGCAGGTGTGCCTTCAAATAATCTGCCGCAGCCTCCGGCAAACAAGGTATCACCGCAAAATAGTTCGCCTAGGTTATGGGGATCTGATGGTGAAAAGTAGTAGGCGATATGAGCTTTTGTGTGTCCGGGAACAAACAGAACTTGGGCTTCACGATTGGCAAAGGAGACGCGATCGCCCTCTTGCAAAAAAACTTGCTGCCCCGGAATTCTGCCCCGATCTTCGGCTCCGCCATACACGATCGCTTGAGGAAAGTGGCGCAAAAGTTGAGTATTGCCACCGACATGATCTCCGTGATGATGAGTATTAAAAACTGCCACCAACTCCACTTTGAGCTCTTGAACAAGTTGTAAAACTGGCTCTGCTATTGCTGGATCAACGACTGCCGCCGTGCCTGTCTCAGCATCAACCATTAGGAAAATATAGTTATCTGAAAGAACTGGAATACGATGGATTTTCATTTACGTAATTCTCCTCTGAGTTCTGTAGCAAAAGAGCAATAGGCTAAGAACATGGCGAGGCGAGCGATCGCGATGGCGCTGCAGCGAAGCCAAGATTTTCATCAACTCTTTACAGAGTTATGTCCTAGCTTCGCCTACAACGCGGTACAACGCTAGAGAATGAGGAAATTATTTCCCAGAAGCATATCCCTGTCCTGATCTCACTAGGGCACTCAATCTGGGTTCATACGCAAAGCACAGGAGTAGATTGTATGGTACGGCTTGCTCAAGGCAAAACTCGGTTGCAAATCATCAAGCCCACTGTAGAGCAAATTTTAGAGAAGGGGAAAATGAACCGTCAGGAACATATCCACCTCACATCCGCTATGCTCTCCGACCATCAGATGACTGATGAAGAACGCCGTCAAATTAATCGCGTGTTCGATTATCTCCAGATTGGTCGTTTGAAACTAGAGGATTAGCTGCTCAACAGATTTTTATTGATTTTTGTTAAATATTTATAAGCTTTGCGTGGATAGTGTTGCGTCATTCGCTTGAGAGTGGCGCTTTTTTAGCACATTTTTTTATTAGAGATCAAGATCATTAGATTGCGGGGAATGATATGGCGACTTGACCCCTACGGCTTTCCTATCGTGAACTCTGCTGAATTCTCTAATGCCAATGCTTAAAATCTCGCCGCCTAAAATTTCACTAATTGTTAGCGATTTATCCAAAAGTGGGGCGGGGCGATGGGGTGGGGCGGTGCGTCCGTTTCTATTAGCTCAGGCACTGCGGCAGTTAGGGTGTGAGGTGAAGATTTTTGGGTTTACCCAGGGAGATGATTTGGCGATCGCTTCTACTTCAGAGCTATCGATTGTTTCGACCCCTGGCGGTCACTACCCGCAGTTTGTCAAGTCGGCGCGATCGCTGCTCAGCCAGATAGACGGCGATATTCTCTACGCCTACAAGCCGAAACCTTCCAGTTTTGGCTTGTCGCTCCTGGGCAAGCTGACCAAAGGTCGTCCGTTAATCTTAGATATTGATGATTGGGAACTGAGTTGGCACGGAGGAGACAGTTGGAAGTATAACTCCACGCCCAAACAGCTTGCGAAGGATATCTTCAAAGCCGACGGCGCTTTGAGAAATCCTGACCATCGCCTGTACTTAGGTTGGATGGAGAGACTCGTGCCTCGGGCGACTGCCGTCACCGTTCATACGCAGTTCCTCCAGCAACGCTTTGGAGGAGTTTATGTGCCTAATGGCAAAGATGTTGCGCTGTTTAACCCAGACTTGTACGATGTGCCTGCCTTGAAAGCCCACTACGGTCTATCAAATTATCGAGTGCTGATGTTTCCGGGTGCGCCCCGTCCTTATAAAGGCGTTGAGGATGTTTTAAAAGCATTGGATTTACTGGAGCAGCCTGATTTGCGATTGGTGATTGTGGGTGGCAGTCCTTACGATGACTATGACCAACAACTGATGGAAAGTTGGGGACGTTGGATCATTAAACTGCCTAAAACGTCCTACAACGAAATGCCAGCGGTAATTGCAGCGGCAGATGTGATTGTCGTGCCTCAGCGCGATACGCCAGCGGCTCAGGCGCAGTTTCCCTTAAAGCTAACCGATGGGATGGCGATGGCAAAGCCGATTTTATCAACTCGGGTGGGCGATATTCCTAAGATTTTGGGAGATACAGGCTATTTGGTAGATGCAGATGCACCAGAGCAGGTGGCAATGGCAATTCGGCAAATTTTTGCAGAGCCGGAAGTGGCGATCGCTCAAGGCAAAAAAGCGCGATCGCGATGCATTGAACATTACAGCATTGATGCGATGTCTCATCAGCTTGCGCCTGTGATTAATCAGCTTGTTCCTTCGCCCAAGTTCTAGGGCATCCTACGTTCGACTTCGTTTATTGTCTGTTTCACGTTAGCTGGAATCCTAAATGTCCTCTGGAAAAATCCTCTTTAGCCTGTCCCGGCAATATCCCAAACTGTTCACGTTAAGTGTCGTGTTGGGATTTTCGGGAGCCGTGTTTAATGGAATTGGCACAACGCTGATCATTCCGGTCTTGCTGGGTTTTTTGGGACAGCCCATGACAATGAAGGGTGCTCCGCCCCTGTTGCAGGGATTATTAGCACCGTTTCAGCAGGGCATAGGCGAGTACAACCTAGCGCTCATGACAGGGGCGATTTTAGCGCTAATTCTATTGAAAAATTTGGCGAATTATGCAAACTCTCTGGTTTCGGGAGCGCTTAAGCGATCGCTCTCCAGCGGCTTGCAAGAACAAGGGCTGAGGCTGTTATTAGAAGTTGATGTAGATTTCTTTGTTAAGAATGGCATCGGCAATATTGTTAATAATCTCAATAACGAAATTTATCGAGCGGGTCGAGCCGTCGCGACGATCGCTAAAGCCATCTCGGTGAGCATTACTACGCTGGTGTTTGGGGGAATGCTGCTGTGGACTTCCTGGCAGATTACCATCGTCTCGACTGCGTTGATGGCGATCGTGGTGTTGATGAATCAGATGACAGTTGGGCGCTCTAAAATTTACGGGATGCAGCTATCGGCAATTTCTAAGCAGTACTCCACCATTTTTCTCGATATGTTGGGGGGAATGCGGCTGGTGCGATCTTCGGCGGCAGAGGATTTTGAATATGACAGAATTAGTCAGTTAATTCGATCGCGGGAGCAAGCCGATTTCAAATCTCAGGCAAATTCGGCGTTAATAGAACCTGTCAGTGAAATGACGGGGATGGTGGCTCTGGTTTGCATTGTGCTGGTGGGTCGAGCGTTTTTGGGGGGTGAAGTCGAGGCATTAACGACGGTTTTGCTCGTGTATTTGTTTATTTTGTTTCGCACTTTGCCCCTGATTACTCAACTCAATTCAGCGCGGAATCAGCTTGCTAACTTGTCTTCGAGCCTGGAGATTGTTCATGATTTTTTACGACGCGATCGCAAGCCATTTATGAGCAAGGGTTCCATTCCCTACACCTCGCTTCAAGAAGGAATTCACTTTAACCATATTTCACTGTCCTATCCCGGTCACGAAAAAGTGGTTTTGAATGACGTTGATCTTTATCTACCGCGCAATACAACGCTGGCTTTAGTCGGTTCTTCGGGCGCAGGCAAGTCTACGATGGCAGATTTATTACCGCGTTTCTATGACCCAACCCAGGGCTGCATTTTGGTGGATGGCGTTGATCTGCGAGAATTGGATGCGCGAAGTTTGCGGCGATCGATGGGCATTGTGAGTCAAGATACGTTCCTGTTTAACACATCAGTGCGCAACAACATTGCCTATGGGTGTCCTAATGCAACGGATACAGAAATCTTTGAGGCGGCAAAACGGGCGAACGCCTACGAGTTTATTACCCAATTGCCTAATGGCTGGGAAACTCAGCTTGGCGATCGCGGCGTATTGCTCTCTGGCGGGCAACGTCAACGGATTGCGATCGCCCGTGCCTTGTTGCAAGATCCTGAAATTCTGATTCTTGATGAAGCAACAAGTGCGTTGGATACAGTTTCAGAGCGATTGGTACAGGAGGCGATCGATCGCCTGAGCCGCGATCGCACGACGTTAGTCATCGCTCACCGTCTTTCCACGGTTCAAAAGGCAGATCAGATTGCTGTGCTGGATCGGGGCAGAGTCGTTGAGCTAGGTTCCCATGAAGAACTTTTGGCAAAGAAGGGTTACTATGCCGACCTTTGTAAAATGCAACTGGCTGCAAAGACAGATCCTGACCGGACACCCACGAAGACTGCTCAGAGCGAACTGGCTCACACCTCTTACGAAATTCGCAACCGCTTAAACCGCTTGGTGGGTTCTTTAAGCTTAATGATGGATGACACTTTTGATACGCCCAATGAGCAACGGGAATGGACAGAGGAAGCTTACTATTCGGCGCTGAACTTGGTGAAGAGCTTGGAGATGGTAGAAGGGGATGTGAAAACGAAAGTTTCGTAGCGTAAAGCCGCTCCCTGAAACTGCCTACTGAAATTGCCTATTGAGGAATAAAGCCAGATGCCTTAGGGGAATAAGTGCCGAATTTAGAGCCATTGGCGTTGTACAAATCGATCGGGACTTGAGCCGTTTGGCTAATGAGCGCAAGTTCCTGTAAAAAAGTGTTGACCTGACTGACCACGCCCGCTTGAACAGCAGAATTTCCTTGGAGTTGGGCACTTGCCATAGCACCTTCAACCATTTGGTCATAGCCATAGGTGATTTGCACCCGAATGGCTGTAGGGGCGGCATCGTATTGACAGACCTTAGGTGTGCCGCCACAAGAGCGATCGAGGGCAGGTTTTGCGGCTTGAATCGCTTCTGAAACTTGTAAGCCGCTCTCAGCTTGAGCTAAGGCAGCTTGGTAAGTGGCAATGAGAGGCTGGGCTTGGGTGTAAGGAGTTGTGCCTGGAGCCACTTTTTGAAGATTGGCAAAGGCACTTTCCCAGGCGGCGATCGCATTCTGCCACTGATTTTTTTGCTGAAAACTTTGGGCTTGATCGGATTGGGTAATGGCTTCGGTATAAGCTGCAAGAGCAGTATTTTCTTGATCACGCCGGGTGCCAGCAGCAGCTAGCTTGCCTTGATAAATTCTCAGTAGTTCTTCTGCCTCAAGACGAGCAGCAGAGCCATTAGGAACGTTGTTCAAGAGATTAACCGCAGCCTGCCAAGAAGTATAAACTTCCTGCCAGCCTTGCGCAGAGGTCGCGATTCCAGTGCGAGTTTCAGCAAGTTGAGCCGTTTTCTTAGCGTTCTCAACTTCTTCTTGAGCCTGTTGTTCTACAACAACACGCTTGTTAATGCCCTCTAGGTTGGCGCGGTATTCGGCGATTTTACGCTGGGCAACGGGATAAATCGCAGTGTTGTTCGGAATTTTTTCGAGGGCGACGATCGATTCTCGCCAGAGTCGTTGGATTTCTCGCCATTCGGGAAGAGGATGGGGAGGATTTTGCGATCGATTAGCGGCTTCGTTTCCTTTTCTCAAGGTTCTAACCAATTGTCCAATGACAGCGCTTTTAGCATTGTTATCTGCTATTAGCGTTTGGGCTGCTTGGTGCTGACCTGACCAGCCTGGAATAGATTTGAGTAGTTTGTTGGCAGTGCCCAGGTCATCGTAGGCTTTGGCGATGGCGATCGCAGACTCGGTTGATTGAACGGCTTGAAACGCTGTTTGGCTCATTTGCTGCGCTTTTTCCAAGGGTTCGCAAGTACTGCCTAGCACGCAAGGACGACTGAGAATGTACCACCATCCCAAAAGACCAAAAAGCGCGATCGCTGTTCCTAACATGATGTTGGAGGAAGATGGCTTAGGAGCATGGACGGGCGGACTAGGAGGTGGCGTGCTCCGATCTCCTGGGTCTAGTGCATCAGCAGAGATTGGGGTGATTGGGGCATCAAGGTGGGTATAAGGCTCGTTAGTGTAGGGCTCGTCTGCGATCGCTGATTCTGCAACGGCTATTTCTTTTAAAGGAAAACTATAGTCTAGGGCTAGATTCTCGGGTTCAGGGGCTTCTTGGGGTATGGAAGCTATGTCTGACTCGGGTGGAGCCGTGTCGAGGTCTAGCAAGTTGAAGACTTCGATAGTTTCGGCTTCATTGGTTATTTCAACTTCTTCTACGTCTTCTACCTCTGCAAGTCTTGCAGGAGGGATTAAATCAGCATCTGTTAGCCTCAAGGATGCCAGGAAGCGGTCTTGTGTCGTTGGTTGTGTGGTAGGGGTACTGATGTATGAAGGCAAGGTGGGTTGGAAAAATGTGGCAGATTGAATTGGCTCTGCTCCGGTTGGTTCTTCCTGCGCACCAGATACCTCAGGTTCATCCTGAATCGCGATCGGGTCTTCTATGATCGGGTCTTCTACAATCGGGTCTTCTACAATCGCGTCTTTTAGGCTGATAGATTCCTCTACGAGCAGATCTGTCAGAATAATGACTGGCTCAGGTTGATCCTGGATTTCGTTAGGGTCGAGGCTAACTTGAGCCGCTGTCACAGAACCATCGTCTGTTATGGGAGCGATCGCTGCTGGCACAACTGTAGCTTCTTGCGGCAGAGGAGTTGCTTCTGAAGCAGACGAAACTTCCTCTAAATGCCACACGTTTTCGATCGCTTCAGGTTTGACGGGTGGGTCTTCGAGGTTAATGGTCGGGGGTTCTTCGATCGCGTCTTCTTCGATCGGCGGCTCTGCAATTCTTGCCAGAATTGGATCTTCTAAAGCAGGTACAGGTAACTGTGCAACATCAACGTTTTCTATGAAAACAGGCTCATTTAAAGTAGTCTCGGATAGGGTAGGTTCTGACTGAGCAATTTCAACAAAACTAACTTCAGCGGTCGGGCTATCAAAAGCCTGGTCTGGCTGTAGATTACTCGTTTCTATTGCAGAAGTAGGTTCTGTCACGGACTCAATTTGGGCGATCGAGTCATCTAAAAGTTCAGGTGGCTCTTCAGCAATCTCGATTTCTGCGACTGGTTCGACTTCTACAAAAGGTTCGACTTCCGCAACAGGTGCAATTTCTTCGGTTAGCAGAATTTCTTGGGATAGTTCAATTTCTTCGAGTGGCGCAACTTCAGTACTTTCTGGTTCGACACTTTCTGGTTCGACCGCAGGTTCTATTGCAGACTCAATCGGGGCAATCGAGTAGTCTGAGGGTTCAGGTGGCTCTTCAGCTAGTTCAGGTTGTTCCTCAGATAGCTCAACTTCTGCAACAGGTTCAACTTTGACAGTCTCTGGCTCAACCTGGATTTGCAATAGAGTCGCAGGCTCTGGAAGCTTAACGACAATAGGAGGAACAAAAGTAGAGATTGGAGGATTTGTAGAAGCAGGCGGCGCTGATGGCTTGAGCGAGAAAACAAAGGAGTCATAGGGCTGTTGATATCCAGCAACTCGTAAATAGATTCGCACAGGTAAGAACTTTGTCCCACCAATGCCGCTTCTGACTAAGCCCGACTTCATTAGCTCAGGCGTATAGTCTTGCAGCACATCGGCGATCGTGGCGAAGACTTGCCGAGGGGAGGGTTCAACGTGGAGAAGATGTTCTACTAACACCAGCAGCGCTTCTTCGCGAAAGGCACACCGAACACGAAGCCGAATAGGGCTGGGAAGCTGTTGCAGTTTTGCCTGAATATGTTGTCCTAACGCTTGCAGTTCGCTCTGTTGCATAGTTTCATCTAACAACCTGATTGTCGATTTTGAGTCAATATCTAGGTCAACACAATTGCCGTTTGTTTTACCATACTGTTCCGGGATAGTGATATCCGGCATCTCTAGCTTAAAAAATTGTGACTTGGTGCTTGGCTAATGCTGGTCGTCTCTAAGTATGGCGTGGGCTGACTGGGTTGGAACAAGAATGATCTAAATTTAGGTAACTTTATGGACTGATGAGGTGCGGGTTTCTGGGTGCTAGACAAAAGACTGGGGAAATTAGGGGCTTGCGATCGCTCCTGCAATCGTTACAATAGGCAACAGGTTCTACTGCGGCGTTGGTGACTGCCAACAAAGTTTTTTGATCTTGCTTTGTGAATAAGGGAACCCCACTAAGCTTCAATGGCAGTATACCGAGCTTGTACTCGGAAACTTTATATTGAGGCAGAGGTACCCACCTGGAGTCTTCCAGGTCGAAAACTGAGGTAAAACGGCGCTGCGGGGAACCCCCAATATTTTTGAGCTTCTAGAAACCTTTGTCTGGAGACAAAGGTTTTTTGTTAGGAGGCGATGACTGATGGGGATAAAATTCAAGAGTTTCTACCGCGCAGTGATTCAACGCCGTCTCTTAAGTCTTTTTGTTGAGGTTTTGAAATAGCTATGAGAAAAGGAGATAAGCGATCGCCAGACTTATAACCCCTTGCATTTTTAAAAAGTCACGATAGAATCTCCTAGAAATAAGGCTACCAAAAGTAGTTCATTCCTGTCAGGCGCTGGAAACCGGGCTAAAAGTCAGTCATTAGAATCTGAGTTGACGATCTGCTTAGCTTTTTGAAGCAATTTGGCAGTAAGCGTTGAGAAGGGTTTTTGGTTGTATAATAGCGAGGTTTTCCCGTCTATCTGGTGGTTTCTAACTACCAACTTCTGACGTTGATCACAATTTACCAAAGGGAATTCTATGAATAAGAAAGCGATCAGTTTGCTCTTGGCTTTAGGTATGGCAGCTAGCTTGGCAGCTTGTGGTGGTGGTGATACAACGACTCCTACTACTGGCGAGTCTCCTGCAATGTCTCCTACTGTTTCTCCTACAACTTCTCCTTAGTTTAGGAGCACATCGTTCAGGCTTGCTTTCACATCTCTGAAACTGAGCCTTGAATGTCTATTGGAGTAGATAGTTCAGCCTACAGAAGTTTTGTCAAAATTAAAGATGGCTTGCTCTATCTTTGTTTTTGCTAGCATGGCATCTGTAGGCTGTTTAGATTAGTAGGCTGTTTAGATTAGTAGGCTGTTTAGATTAGTAAATTACGTCTTTGGGCTGTTTTATTTTTGAGCTTAGATGCTAATTTTGCAGTTTAGTACGTCTCACTATTGTCGCAAAGCTCGTCTGGGGTTGGGATATAAGCGTCTAGAATACCAGGTGAAAAACCTCACCCCAGGGCTACATGCTCTTAAGCTCAAGCCGTTGACAGGGATGACGACTATGCCGGTGTTGCTGCCTCAGCAGCCAGGATACCCGGAAGCCGTAAGCGACTCGACCCGGATTTTTCATTTTCTAGATCGATATCAGCCTGAACGGGCTTTGGGTTTGATAGATGCCAAGCAGAACGCTGAAGTTTGGGCGATCGAAGATTGGTTTGATGAAAGTATTGGGGTGGCGGCACGCTTTGTTTACTACGATTTCCGGACGGGTGAGGGCAAGCAGGTTGATCCGTCGCTGTCGAGCCAAGCCATGATTCGGGTGGTACGCTGGCAGTATGGTATTAATCAAGTCAGCGTAGAATTGGCGAGGGAACGGCTGGAAGGGGCGATCGCTTTTCTGAGTCATCGCTGGAGCTATCAGGGGGCTGCCGTAGAAAAATACCTGGTTGGCGATCGGCTGACTGCTGCCGACCTGACTGCCGCTGCCTTGCTTAGCCCTCTAGCCTTAATTCCGACCTACTGTCAGCAGTATCCGTGGCTGTTTGACCGCATTCGCCAAATTCACGAATTGTGCCAAGAACCACTCCCTCCAGGATTGCTGTAAAGATGCAACAAACAAAAGCGATCGCAACGTGGGTGACGCTGTTATTTGGGGCTAGTCTATTGGAGATCAGCATTGCTCCTGTTCTAGCGCTGCCACCACCCGAAGACAAGCCCGAAGAAATTCAACGGACTGAAATTATTACAGAAGCGCGATCGCCCCTTGATGGTAAACCTTTGACAGCGGCAGAATACGCCGAACTGCAAGTTCAACTCCAGGCACGTCGGCAAACCACTGCGATTCTCAATCCTGAGTTACGACGACTAATCACCTTGATTCGTTTACGACAGGGGATTCGTAGCGTCTTTCCTTTTTTACTGCGCTGAATCGGCGCTAATTTTAAGTTCTTTCTCTCCTCATGTTTCATGCTTATTCATCGCGCGGCGATCGCCCTGGGTAGTAACCTTGGCGACTCTTGCCAAATTCTCACGTCTGCCTTGGAAACTTTGGATTGTCTTCCTAGCATCAGGGTGGAGGCAGTTTCAGATCTTTATCAAACCGTAGCTGTGGGACCCCCTCAGCCCGATTACCTGAATGCCTGCGCTGTGCTTTCTACAAGTTTGGAGCCACAGGGATTGCTCGATACCCTACTTGAGGTGGAGGCACAGTTTGGACGGGTGCGCCGAGAGCGATGGGGCGCTCGGTTACTTGACCTAGACTTATTGCTGTTTGAGGATTGGGTGGTGGAGCAGACTGGTCTACAGATTCCCCATCCACGGATGGTAGAGCGGGCATTTGTGCTGATACCATTAGCAGATGTTGCCGCTAATTGGGTTGAACCTATTTCGGGCAAAGCGATCGCTTTTTTAGTTCAGCAATTAGACTGCTCCGGTGTTCAAAAAATCCCCCTTCTCCTATGCCCCTCGGTCAAGAGCCACCCCAACTTTTAAAGCAAAAACTATTTTATAAAGGTCGAAAATTTGACTTCGAGGTCAATCGTTTACGCTTGCCCAACCAAGCCGAGGGTGACTGGGAATGCGTTCGCCATCCGGGTGGTGCCTTGGCAGTGCCGATAACCCCTGATGGACATTTGGTGTTAACGCGACAGTACCGTTTTGCAGCCTCAGGACGACTCTTAGAGTTTCCAGCCGGAACACTAGAAGTTGATGAAGAGCCAGCAGAAACGATTCGGCGTGAACTTGAAGAAGAAACGGGTTATCGATCTCATCAGTGGCGGAGTTTAGGGAAGTTTTTCTTGGCTCCGGGTTACTCAGACGAGGTCATCTATGCATTTTTGGCACAGGATTTAGAAAAGCTAAAAACACCGCCGATGCAGGACGAAGATGAGGATATTGAAGTGGTACTCATGACTCCGCAAGCATTAGAAAATGCTATTCACCAGGGCGAATCTGTAGATGCAAAAACCATTGCCAGCTTTATGTTGGCGCGTCCGTTTTTAACCTAAATCCCTTGCTGAATGAGAAAGCATTAATTGGCAGTACGAATCATGCTATCATCCTTTGCCAGTGGGGTCTGGGGCGATCAATGGAGGATGGGTAAATGCAGATGAAGAGGCTACGAATTTTTTTTGCGTTAGGGATAGGGTTGATAGGGATAACCCCTTGTGAGGCGATCGAAGCGATCGCTTTCTCTACTTCAACTCAGGCTGTTCAGGCAGATCTAACAAGCCGTGTTCCCAGGGATGCTCTGCTCCGTCATCGTTCAGCACAGTTGGTATTTGCCCAAAGTACGGAGCTAGCACAAAATGCAGAACTAGGCTGCCGTCAAACCAATGTCTCGACCGGAGTCTATGTTCAGCCTAACTTAGACAGTGCCTCACAAGGAATACTGCCCCCCGCTCAAACTGTTCGGCTAGAAAGTAAGGGCGAAGGCTGGGCAAGAATTAATCAGCCGCTAATTGGGTGGGTGCAGTCTAGATATTTAACGCCATCAGTTTCTTGTGATCCTCTGAATGGTGCAGCTAGCAATGACACAGCTGGCAATAGCGCAGCTAGTAATGGCACAGGTAACGGCACAACCACCATTCAAAATTCACCAAGGCAACAAATTATTGCATTGCCCCCGACATCGCCTGCTTCACCTCCCCAGCCAGATTTAGCGAACAGCGCTCCTGTCAAAGTCACCTGTGATGTTTTGCCTGCCAATGGTTTAGTGGTGCGGAGCGAACCCACTGTATCAGAACAAACCTACTTGACCACTCTCGCACCTGGAACCCACGAGTTTCAGTTTACGCGCGATGCTAGAATCACACAGTCGGAGGCTGGCGATCGGCGTTGGGTCTACATCACGGCTCCTGCAACAGGTTGGATCACGTTGGGGCTGGAAGGTGCGCCTACTAACTTGGGTGGACAGGAATGTGGATAGCTTCGATCAGCCTGAAGCCGATTTAGGGGTCGATGCGATAGGATAACTCAATGCATTTCTCTAGAAATGCTCAAAATGTATTGTTTTGGAAAATAGTCTAAATTAAACGTGTTCTTCCCTAAAGCTGAAAAAATTCCCTATGTTCATTCCTTGCATGGTGATGAACGCATTGATCCTTATTTTTGGATGCGCGATCGCCAGAACCCGGCTGTCATCGCCTATCTAGAGGCTGAAAACGCCTACACTGAGGCGACCATGCAGCACACTCAGCTGCTACAAACTACCCTGTACAAAGAGATGCTGTCGCGCATTCAAGAAACCGATTTGTCAGTGCCTTACCGAGATGGCGACTATTATTACTACTCGCGGACAGAAGCCGGACAGGCTTACGCTATTCATTGTCGTAAAAAAGGTAGCCTAGATGCCGCCGAAGAAATTCTGCTTGACGAAAACCTACTAGCAGCAGGATACGAATTTTTTGAACTAGGGACGTTTGAAATCAGCCCCGACCATCGGCTTCTAGCCTACTCTGTGGATACCAGCGGTGCAGAACTCTATACGCTGTTTTTCCTCGACCTCAACACCCGCGAACTCTATTCCGAAACCATTCCCGAGACTTATTATTCATTTGCATGGGGCAATGATTGCCAAACAGTGTTTTACACTCAAGTAGACGCGGCTCATCGCCCCTTTAAGCTGTTCCGGCATCAGTTAAATACTGCCATTGAAGCAGACACGTTGGTCTATCACGAGCCAGATGATTCCTATTATTTGGACATAGACAAGACGCGCAGCGAAGCGTATCTGATCATGAGCTTGAGTAGTAAAATTACGTCTGAAATTCATTATCTAGAGGCTGATCATCCGACAGGAGAGTTTCAAATTGTTCGTCCGCGTACTGTGGGTGTGGAGTATGACGTTGAACATCACAATGATGTGTTTTATATCGTTACTAATGATGACGCGATCAACTTTAAGTTAATGAGTGCGCCCGTGCGATCGCCCGGTCTAGAGAATTGGCAAACTGTCATTCCTCATCGTCCGGATGTGATGCTTTTAGATGTGAGTGCGTTTATTGATCATCTGGTAATTTATGAGCGAGCCGCAGGATTGCCACAGATTCGGGTTCGTAAGCTTTCGACAGAGCAAGAACATTACATGACGTTTCCAGAACCTACCTATGAAGTGGGCGAAGGAGCGAACCCAGACTTTAATACTAAAACGCTGCGGTTTAGTTACACCTCCTTGGTTACGCCTGCCTCGGTATTTGATTATGACTTGGACACGCAGGCGCGCGAACTGAAAAAAGAAACTCCAGTATTGGGTGGGTATGACCGGACGCAATATGTGAGTGAACGAGTACAAGCGATCGCTCCTGATGGTACTGCTATTCCTCTCTCTCTAATTTACAAAAAAGGCACTGCTCAAAACGGTGAAAATCCGCTGTTGATGAGTGGCTACGGTTCCTACGGCTATACCTATCCCGATAATTTTTCATCGGTCAGGCTCTCGTTATTAGACCGGGGTGTGGTGTTGGCGATCGCCCATATTCGAGGAGGCTCGGAACTAGGGCGTAAATGGTATGAGGATGGCAAATTCCTTCAGAAAAAGAACACTTTTACTGACTTCATTGCCTGTGCCGAATACTTGATTCAACAGCAGTGGACTTCGGCAAAACACTTGGCAATTTCGGGCGGCAGCGCTGGCGGATTGCTGATGGGTGCAGTGGTCAATGCGCGTCCCGACCTGTTCAAAGCGGTTGTGGCACAAGTCCCTTTTGTGGATGTGGTGTCGACCATTTTAGATACCTCATTACCGTTGTCGGCAATGGAATGGGAAGAGTGGGGCAACCCTAATGACAAAGAATATTATGACTACATGAAGTCTTACTCGCCCTACGACAATGTAGAGGCAAAAGACTATCCGGCAATGTTGATTACAGCGGGTTTGAATGATCCGCGAGTGTCGTACTGGGAACCTGCCAAGTGGACGGCGAAGCTGCGCGATTTGAAGACCGATCACAATGTGCTGTTACTTAAAATCAACATGGGTGCAGGACATGCGGGCGTGTCGGGAAGGTATGAGCAGTTGAAGGAAGTTGCGTTCGAGTATGCGTTTTTGTTAGAGCAGTGGGAAAAGTAAAGCAGGTCAACCTTTCAAAGTCCCTTTTCTTGAGGAGAGGGATTTAGAGAGAGGTTTCTCTAGCAATATTGACTACTGAATCTAACTTTCAGTCTCTTCTCTAAGAGAACCAGGGTTTGTGTTATGACTTGGCAATGCCAAAATTCAGCCACACCCATTTTCAGATGCAATAGTCCTTATTGAAACTATTTAGACTTTTCAAGATACCAGGGAACGCTAAAGTAAAGAAAATTGCGATCGGGGCTTATGTAGGCGTTCCAATTGTTTATGACGATGGTGCTTTATTTGGTACTCTCTGTGCGATTCATCCTACGTCTCAGCCTGAAGCAATTGTGGCAGAACTTCCCTTGATTGAATTGTTAGCAAAATTGCTCAGTAGTTTACTTAATGCTGATCTAAAGTCCTCTGAACAAGCTCGTTGTGCTGAACAAGCCCGAGTCGAAGCCTTGACTGATATCTTGAGTGGACTATACAACCGTCGGGGGTGGGATCAACTGCTAGTCAATGAAGAAAAGCGATGTCGGCAGTATGGACATCCGGCTTGTATTATTGCAATTGACTTGGATGGCTTGAAGCAAGTCAATGACACACAGGGTCATGCAAAAGGCGATGAATTAATACACAAAGCGGGTCAAACTGTACGGCAAGCCATCCGCAAGCAAGATATTGCTGCTCGTGTGGGTGGGGATGAGTTTGCTATTCTGTGCGTAGAATGTAGTCTTATTAATGGTGAGGCGCTAATGGAGCGAATTAAGACTACTCTTGCTTTACATCCGGTTGATGCTTCTTTGGGAATTGCTGTACGAAAACCAAACGAAGGACTATTTGAAACTTGGGAAGAAGCTGATCGAGCGATGTATTTTTGCAAAAGAAGTCGCAGACTATAGTTTCCGTAACTCAACTTCAGGTACTCAATTCTCTTCTTGAGATTGAAAGCTTTGCTGGCATCCTTTGGAATTATTCAGTTTTACTAGAATTAACGAGAATATAGTCAAGACTTCAGAGGCTCTATGCCTTGGATAACTTGAATGTGAAAGTTGTCGGCAATTAGAAAAAATTTAATATCAACAGATACGCTACACGGTTGAAGGAAACCGTACGGTTCTACAATGCCGGATCGATCGCCAACACAGTATCCTAAAGGGAGTGAGTACATGAGTCCTCCTAACGCCCCCTAAAGTCTACACGTTTATCTGTGACGACTACCTCTTCTAAACCCCAACCTTTCTTTAAAGATCCCGATCGCCTTGAAGCTCGCCTCAAAGAGATTCCCCCAGAGCCGGGGGTTTACTTCATGCGGGATGCGACTGACCATATTTTATACATTGGTAAATCTAAAAAGCTGCGATCGCGGGTTCGCTCCTATTTTCGCGAATGCAATGACCATAACCCTCGTATTGCCTTGATGGTGATGCAGGTGGTTGATATCGAGTTTATCGTCACTGATACTGAAGCTGAGGCTTTGGCGCTAGAAGCCAATTTGATTAAACAGCATCAGCCTCACTTTAATGTGCTGCTGAAGGATGATAAAAAGTATCCTTATCTCTGTATTACCTGGTCGGAGGAATACCCTCGGATTTTTATCACGCGCAAACGCAAGTTAGGAAAACAGCGCGATCGCTATTATGGGCCTTATGTCGATGTTCACACGTTGCGCAGCACCTTACACTTAGTGCGACGAATTTTTCCGTTACGCCAACGCCCGCAGCCATTATTTAAAGACCGTCCCTGCTTAAACTATGACATTGGGCGCTGTCCTGGCGTGTGTCAAAAACTGGTTACGCCTGAAGACTACCGCAAAATTATTGCGCGTATTGCGATGATTTTTCAGGGAAGAACGACCGAACTGGAAGATATTTTGATGGCGCAGATGGAGAAAGCCTCGGAGGAGTTGAACTTCGAGGTGGCAGCACGATTGCGTGATCAAATTCGGGGCATTCAATCATTGGGGGCTGATCAGAAAGTGGCATTGCCAGATGATACGGTGTCGCGGGATGCGATCGCCCTCATGGCAGATGAACATCATGCCTGTATCCAGCTTTTCCAAATTCGCGCAGGTAAGTTAGTGGGGCGGCTGGGCTTTGTTGCCGATGCGCAGTCGGGTACGCCGGGCGCAATTTTGCAACGAGTGTTAGAAGAACATTATCAGTCGGTTGAAGGAGTCGAAATTCCGTTAGAAATTATGGTGCAGCATGAGCTACCTGAGACAGAAATTTTGACGGAATTTTTATCAGAGCGGAAGGGGCGGAAGGTTAGTATTTATATGCCTCAGCGCCAGACTAAGGCAGACTTGATTGATATGGTAGAGCGCAATGCCGGGTTTGAGTTAGCCCGGACTCAACGGTTTGCCGATCGCAACAACCAAGCTTTACTAGACTTGGCAGACGTGCTGGATATGCCCGACTTGCCGCACCGCATTGAGGGCTACGATATCTCTCATATTCAAGGGTCGGATGCGGTGGCTTCGCAGGTGGTATTTGTCGATGGCATTCCCGCAAAGCAGCACTATCGCCATTACAAAATTAAAGATCCAACGGTGCGATCGGGACATTCTGATGACTTTGCAAGTATGGCAGAGGTGATTGGTCGGCGCTTCCGGCGGTATGCCAAAGATCCATTGTTGAAGCGGGTAGGCAATCCTGACTTTCCTGATTTGGTGATGATTGATGGCGGTAAAGGGCAGTTGTCGGCGGTAGTGGAAGTGCTGCGCGAAATGAATTTGATGGAAGATATTCGCGTGGTCAGTTTGGCGAAGCAGCGGGAAGAGATTTTTCTGCCGGGTGAATCACTGCCGCTGAAGACAGAGGCGGAACAGTCGGGAGTTCAGCTTTTGCGGCGGCTCCGAGATGAGGCGCACCGATTTGCCGTTAGCTTCCATCGGCAACAGCGCAGCGATCGCATGAAGCGATCGCGTCTGGAAGAAATTTCAGGATTAGGTCACCATCGCCAAAAGCAATTGCTCGCCCATTTCCGGTCGATCGATTATTTACGAGAAGCTTCGGTAAAACAAATTGCTGAGGTGCAGGGAATTGGGGCGAAAATGGCGCAACAAATTTATGATTATTTTCATCCACAGATGACCGATCAAGAGGAGAACAAAACATGACGATTACTCTACTCTCAGGTGCAAGACAGCAAACCCAACATATCATTATGAGAGGCATAACTTGGGAGACTTACCAAAGACTGCTGAAAGATTTGGGCGATCATCGGTCTTCTCGACTTGCTTATGACCAAGAAGTTTTAGAAATTATTATGCCCTCCAGCTTACACGAGACTCTGAATCGGCTACTCGCTTTAATAATTACAACCTTAGTTGATGAACTTGACCTAAGAATCAAGAATTATGGTTCAACGACGCTAGACCGTGAAGACTTGGAAAAAGGCGCTGAACCTGATTCTTGCTTTTACATTCAAAATGTCGATCGCATCCTTGGCAAAAAGCTAAATCTGGAAACCGATCCACCACCAGATTTGGCAGTTGAGATTGATCTAGCCAGTTCTTCCCGTCGTCGCTTTGGCATTTACCTACAACTCCAAATCCCCGAAGTTTGGCGCTACACGCAACGGCAAGGCATCACCATTTATCAGCTTGTAGATGGGGACTACCAGGAGTGCGAATTTAGTCCAACGTTCTCGATGGTTTCTGGAGCAGCGTTAATGCAGTTTATACAACTTGCTGAAGAGGAAGATGACATTAGCGTCATTCGGGCACTACGTCAGTGGATTAAGGACAAGATCTAGATTCCGGACTTTTGGAACAGTCCGGAATCTAACGATCGCCTATACCATTTGGTTCACCTGGTAAGGGCTGGTCAGTTTACTCAACTGTTGCACCAGCAAGCTGAGAAACAATCCTACGTCTGTGACCACTCCGATCGACTCGACAGAACCGCGATCGCTGAGTTTAGTGACCACAGCCGGGTTGATATCGACACATACCATTTTTACACCTGCCGGAGTCATATTACCCACGCCAATGGAATGCAGCATAGAAGACAGCATGAGAATCATATCTGCGCCTTGAATCAGACGTGCATAATCGGCTTGCGCTTCCAATAAATCCATTTTTGTATCGGGCAGGGGACCATCATCTCGAATGGAACCTGCCAAAGAGAAAGGAATACTCTTCTGAATGCATTCGTAGAAAATGCCCGTCGTCAGCACACCTTGTTCAACTGCGTTCGCAATGCTGCCACAGCGACAAATGGTGTTAATGGCTTTAAGATGATGCCGATGACCGCCGCGCACCGAAACGCCCCGCTTCATATCCATGCCGAGAGACGTTCCCATTAAAGATTGCTCGATGTCATGCACCGCGATCGCATTCCCTCCCAGCAACGCTTGCACATAGCCTTCCCGAATCAAGCGCGCTAAGTGATCGCCCCCGCCTGTATGAATAGCGACAGGCCCAGATACGACAACAACTTTGCCGCCCTGATCCCGAATTCGGCGCAAATCCCAAGCAATTTGCTCAACCACTAATTCTACGCGGCGTTCGCTAGAAACCCCCGCTCCCATAAAGCTAAACTCTTGACGTTGCTCCCGCGCTTCAGGCTTGCGAATGGCGCGGATGCCTTCTACGCCGACAACGACATGTTCGCCGACCTGAACATCGCGCAATAGCTTACATTGGGCGATCGCTTTCCCAGCGTTATCAGAAACGACGATCGCCCCATCCATCCGCTGATTCTCTAGCCGCACCCATTGACTATTCACCCGTACCTCAGTCGGATAAATCGTAGTGACGTAGAAATCATCGGGAGCAACGCCCCTTAAAGTAACGGGTTCTAGTAAACAATCGCAAATCTCCTGCGGCAGACCCATTGCGCCCATGTCAATTAACTGTGACATGATGGTTTCCATCACCTCATGGGAAGGCGCTGTCACTTTGACCTCTGCCAAGGAAGGACTTTGCCGTTGCTCGCCCAAATTAAAGTTCAAAACCTGAAAGCTACCACTGCCTTCCACAATGAGATCAAGCGCCCGATTAATTAATCCATGATCTAACAACTGACCTTCTAATCGAATGGTGCGGCTCTCGGTTTTTTCAACCACGGGGTGAGCATGAATGACCGATTCTGTAGAGCGTAACGTCAGGCATTTAGCGGCTCCGCCTGCTTTCAAAAACTCTGTTAGCGGCGTTTCAATGATGCGAAAGCCAGCGTCTCCCAACTGTTCCTTCAAAGCATCACTGGCTTTGTTCATCACAATCAGCCTATCGATATTGACTGCGTTGCACGCAAAGTTTACGGCATCAAGTTCAGTAACAGCAATACGTTTCTCGGGCGGTACGTGCATTTCAATTCGCCGATTGGAGTATGAGTCGAAGGCGGGCGGATAATACAGCAAGTAGCCATCGGTCAGCGGACAAAAGCAAGTATCAAGATGATAAAAGCGTTCATCCATTAACCGCAAAGACAGGACTTCAATATCCAGCCATTTTGCTAAGTAAGGATGAGAATCTAACTCAGAGCGGAATCCGTAGCCTGCCCATAACCAACGTCCTTCCCGATCAAGCAAAGCATCGCCTGCCCCTTCAAACGGCAAGTCTTTAGGCAAAACATGAACTGTAAAGCCGTTTTCTTCAAACCATTGTTGAAAGTAAGGCTCTTCGCCTTGGCGTTCTTTGTGGAAAAAGCGACTGAGAACGGCAGTTTTTTCCAATACTAAGCCTGCATTGGCGGTAAATACTAAGTCGGGCACACCCTTCTGAGGCTGGATTAAATCGACTGTAGCATTGTCTTTCAAAATGCCGTAAAGCTTTTGCCATTGCTCAACAGCGCGATCGCGGGATGACTTATGAATGTTTCCCTCCATCCAAGGGTTAATAACGTAATCCACATCGTAGTGGTCAGGCGCGCACATCATGAACCGAATTGAAGAAGCACTCATAAAAAACCTTGGACGTAATGGGTTGAGATTGTTGTAATAAAACCAACTCTCTATTTTATTACGCGAATGGGCTTAGTTGAGGCAGCAAAAACGACAATGTAGATTAGATTGCTTTTACAATAAAGAAGAGATTTTATCAAAGGTTTGATTGTCCATGAATTCTCAAATGCTGACACAATCAGATATTCAGCCAGCCGAACAGCGACTGGTGTTAGAGGGAATCAGTTGGCAGCAATATGAAATACTTTTAGCAACCTTGGGTGATGATTTCCCCAATCTTCGGTTGAATTACCTGAAAGGTACTTTAGAAATTATGACCAATTCTCCAGAGCATGAAGAACTTAAAAAAGTTATCGGAATGCTTTTAGAGGCTTACTTTCAAGAAACTCGTACTCGCTTTCACGCACTCGGATCTACGACCTTTCGTAAAGCCATGAAACTTCGGGGTTTAGAGCCAGACGAATGTTACTGTTTGGGAACAAAAAAGGAATTCCCTGATTTGGCGATCGAGGTCGTTTTGACCAGTGGCATTGTCAACAAATTAGAGATTTACCAGGGTTTGGGCGTAGCAGAAATTTGGCAGTGGCAAGAGGGACAATTTGTAATTTTTCATTTACGCTCAACTGGGTATGAACAGATTCCTAATAGTGAACTTGTTCCGAGTCTTGATATTCAACTTTTAGCCAGTTATGTGAATCCAACTGAACAGTTTGATACAGTAATGGCGTTCCGAGATATCATTCGATGCCTTTAAGTTTTGACAGGAAAATCGAAGGAAATGCCTCGGCGTAGTAGTAGACGAGTTTGGGTTGCAAAATCGTCTACTACTAGGGTAGTCATCGATTCGTGATGTCGCAGTACTACAACGGGTAGTTATGCTGCTCAAGTTATTGGTTGGGAACTGCTTCAAGATTATTTATTTGAGTCAAAATGGTGTGAACGAGTCTGATTTCTGTTAAACGTTCTGTTGACTGGCTTGACGATGCCATCACAAACCAACCCAGCCTTACAGAGTAAACAATTTGGGCACGCACTTTGGCATCTATTTCGGAAAAGCCAAGCTGTAAGAACAAATTTTGGAGATAATCTAGTCGCTGTTGATCAATCTGATTGATCGCTGCTGCTGCTCTATCATCATTTACCGACCAAATGCGGACAGCTTTCTCTAGTCGATTGTCATCTTGGGCAGCAATCTCGAACAAACTCAATAATTTGGAGCTAGGAGAACTGTTTAACTCTTCAATCTGTGCAATTACGCTCTTGGTATTTCGGGCTTCCCACTCGTGCAATATTTCTGCCAATAGATCATCCCGATTTTTAAAGTGCCAATAAAAACTACCTCTGGTCACGTTTAGCAGCTTGGCTAAAGGGTCAATCTTAACCGCCTCAATTCCTTTGTCGATCAAGGTTTGGATGGCAATTGTCAGCCAATCTTGCCGACCTAGTTTGGATGCTAGCTCTTTTTCCATACAGTAGTGTATTGACATTCCAAAATGAGATTGCTACAGTCTTGCCATACACTACTGTATGTTGGATCAAAAGAAAAGTATTATGACTCAAGTAGAACAAAACAAATCGATCGCTCTACGCTTTGCCCAAGATGGGTGGGGCACAAATTCCAATTGGAAAAAGATTTGGGATGAGTTGATGAGTACTAATGTCATCTATCATTTCAATAGTTCCCTAGAGCCAATTGTTGGGCTGGAAGCCAACAAAGCATTCAACGCTAACCTCTTTCAAGGATTTCCTGACATTCATCACCAGATCGAGGATACGATCGCTGAAGGTGACAGAGTTGTCTATCGCACAACCCTACAGGGAACCCACACAGGCGAATTCCTAGGAATTCCACCTACGGGTAAATGTGTCAAGATCAATGACTTTACCTTACTCCGAATATCTGAAGATAAGATTTCGGAGTGGTGGTATGAGTGCAATTTATTGGCAGTGATGCAGCAACTTGGGTTGATGCCAGCCTAAGTCTAGATAACTAACAGCCAGCTAAAATTTTGGCGTTAGCATCTCGCTTGCACCACTTGTTTTTATAAGACTCCTTAGTATTGCCTTACCTATGGAGAGCGATCGAATTATGGGATCATGAAGTCATGAAAATTTGGCAAGCCGATTTCTATCGCCGTCCTCTCCAAACCGAGCCGAGTGGTCAACTATGGGAACTCCTAATTTGTGATGCAGAAGGACAGCAAATTCTGAGCGCCTTCTGTCCTCAACGCGAAGCCAATTCCCTATGGCTGACTCAGCAGATACAGAAAATTGCCGATCTTCCCGATCGCATTCAAGTCTTTCGTCCCCAATGTTTGAGCCTGCTGCAAGCCGCCTGTCAGCCTTCAGGAATTCTTGTTGAGCCAACCCGTCGTACGTTTGCACTCAAGCAGTTAATTGAGAAAAGATATGGCGTGATCGAGCTAGAGAAACCGCCGCCTGTGCCGTTGCCTGAAAATCTGTGGGGAGAACAGTGGCGTTTCGGAGCGATCGCTGCCCAAGATCTGGTTCCTATTTTTAGCAACCGCATCATTCCAGTCCGAGAAATGCCAGAAAGCCTGTTACCTAAAAATCTCAACCTTCCTTCTACGACTGCAATTCCTGGCGTAATCATTGATGGAGGACGACAGGCGATGCCGTTAGCAAGATGGGTAGAGCGATCGCGCCCCTACGCCCTGCAATCTATTCCCGGTGATCCAGATGGCTTAATTTTAGAGGCAGGATTAAGCGATCGCTGGATTCTAACCACGTTCGATGATACGGACGTAATGATTGCTGCTCAAACATTTCGGCAACGGCAACAAGCTGCTAAGGGACTTCATTTTTTATTGGTGCAACCGGATGATTCAGGGATGACCTATAGCGGGTTCTGGTTATTGAAGGGGGATGATTCTTGAACAGTTTTGGGAGGAGATTCTACTGATTCAGGAGATTCAGGGGGTGTGGGTTCAGATGGCGGAACGGGCTGTTCCCAAGATTTTACATCCCAGGATTTCACCGTCGTGCCGATTAATGCCGCACTCCAATCAAACAGCGCAATCATTAAACGCACCGATTTTTCGGCAAACTGGGTCACTTGATTGAGAGAAGACGATCGCCAGGAACTTTGTTGCAGATTAATCTGAAGTTGGCGAGCGCGATCGCGCAACACTCCGAGCAACAACGCTGGAGAGTGGGGCAAAGCTGCCCGTTGCGGCAAAGGAATTTGTTCCCACCGCATCTCCAGGACCTGCCAACCTAACCACCCTAGCAAAGAGACTGCCGCCATTTGTCCCAACAACACACCGCCAGTAATTCGTCCGGCACACACCCAAAGCACGAGGGCATAAAACATGCCAACGCCACTCCAAATTAAATCAGACTTCCGATGCACTTCCTCAAACAAAAAAGCAGCCAGGTAAAGCCCTAGACTGCCTAATCCCACAATTAATGCCAAAAGATAGGTCATAGTTTTTCCTGGGGCGAAGGAACTGACCTCCCAGTTGTATCGCAATCCTTCTAATCTTGGAATCAAAAGATCCCTAGCTGAGCCAGAGATCTTTTGGCAAATTAGCGATCGCTTTCCATCGGTCTACCGCGTCCGAATCGGGGTTCCGCAAGGATATGTCGCTACAGGTTCACGAGGCGCTTTCACTTCTATGGGCTGCTCTTCCGACCGAGGCTGTTCCGCTGAGTAAGATAGGGCTGCCAAGTAGTCCTGACGCAGCTTCTCGACTAATTCATCCCGGCGATCGTACAGCCGCTTGAGCGGACGGGGCGCACATTGGTTGATGACATACGCTGTCATGATGGGTAGGGCGATCGTGCTGTCGGTGTAGCAAACAACTGTGCTGGGCAGTTCTTCAGGGTCTACCTTGCCCCAGCTTACCGCTTCGGCTGGCGTTGCTCCAGACAATCCACCCGTGTCAGGGCGAGCATCGGTAACTTGGATGAAGTAATCATGACCGCGCTCTTCTAGCCCCAGCACCTCATGGATTTGGGGTTGAGTTTGCAGCAGGAAGTTTTTAGGACTGCCGCCGCCGATGATTAAGGCAGCGCTTTTACCTTCTACACCAGGCAACCCAGAATCACGGGCAGAATAGGCGATCGCCGCCGTTTCGTTAACATCCATCGACGGGTCAAGAATCAGCTTCGAGCCTTCTAATGCCAGCGCCGCCACGTTCATGCCAATGGAGCTATCTCCAGGCGAGGAAGTGTAAATAGGAACGCCACATTGATACGCCATGGACAGCAGGGAAGGATTTTCCACTCCTAATTGCTGCTCCACTTCGTAAACATACTTGCCCAGCAGATAATGAAACTCCGCCGTTCCCATCCGCTTTTGAAATGCCTCTGCCCGCAGCAATTCTCGAATAAATGCATCGGTTTCTAGCAATACATCGTAGCCAAACACAATGTCATAAATCCGAATTCGACCTTCTTGCCGCAGTTTCACATCATCAACAAATGGGTTGCTGGCATACAAATCTAGTCCTAAACCATAGTGCAGATCGTGGTAAAGATTTGCACCTGTACTGATGATCCAATCAACAAAGCCGTTGCGAATTAGCGGAGCCAAAACCGAAACCCCAAAACCTGCCGGAGTCATCGCCCCCGATAAACTGAGACCCACAGTCACGCCTGCTTGCATGACTTCGCGAGTTAGAAGCTGGCAGATTTCTCGTAAACGGGCAGAGTTGTAGGCAGTAAAGTAGCTGTCGATTAGGTCTACGACGCTAATTTCGGCGGGCATGGGTGAAGGCGCAATTTTACGGCTGAGGATTTTTTGAGACATGGTGATACTCCGAAGTTGAGAGAAGTGGACGGAAGACTAGGTGGAAGGGAGGAATCTAGATTTTGGAACACGTCTTGAAATCTAAAGTTCCCATTTAGACGCACTTAAGAATGACAAGACAAGCGGCTGAAGTGGCTTATCAACTCAGCATTCTTTGCTGAATTCCACCCATCTGCAACAGTCAAATTAGAGGTTCAACAAAAGCTTGTAGAATGCATTAAACAAAATGCACTCTACGTTAGTAATCAGATAATCAAAGTTATCGGTAAATTGCTTAAAGCTCGGGGATGAGCTTGCGATCGATCCAGTCTACGGAGATTAGCTACCTCGTAAACCTTAAGTTACAGATCGATCAGCCGATACTGGGCCCTTCGCAGCGCACTGCCCAGGACAGAGCCGGGTCAGTCAAGCGCTTCCGTTGTAATTTGACTTCTAGGTGCCAGAGTGGCATCCAGGAGCACGCAGTTGAGGAGAAAAGTTTCAACGTTCCGTAATCCTTTGCAACATCAGACTGATATAGCATAGCACTTGTGATTTAGGGTTCATCAGAATGATTACCGAACCCCTCTTTCCGGCTAACATGACACTGTTGCTTGCAAATGCCTTTAAAGGTGATTTATGCGATCGTTTCGCTCTGATCCTTATCTGTGGGTTCACTTGGCAGGGGTAGCGGCAGTCCCCATTTTTCTAGAACTGTGCCTCCTGGGTTTAGGGATGGGCAGATCTTTGATGCCAGTTTGGTTTGAGCTACTGTTTGTGGGTGGTTTGGGGATTGCGCCGATTCTTTGGATGCAGTGGCAGAAGCCATTCTGCATTTTTAGCTTGTTGCTGTTCTCTCTGCGACCAGATCATCTGAGTGAAGATCAGCGGAAGCTTTTAGGACTTTTTAAGAGTCCGGTTAATCAATTTTTGTCGGTAGGCGTAGCGGTCGTCATGGCGGGGGTGCTATGGCGGTTTTACCAGGTAGCCCCGATCGCCAATGGTCTAATTTTTCCGATGGCAACGCGCGGTACTGGGTTATTGGTGGCGGCGATCGCGTTCTTTTTTGCCAACCTTTTTCTCCAGGTGCCTGTCAGCGTAGGGCGGGTGCTTTTAATTGGCGATCGGACTTTTACGGCGACGCAGCCTTATCCAGTGGAGCAGGTGCCTACAGATTTTACGCTGTTGGGTTTTCGGGTGAATAGCATTTTGCCGACTTTGATTCCCAAGCCTTCTAAGCCTGTGATTATTCGTCCGGTGGAGCCAGTTAAGCCGAAGGTGACTGTAGTGGAGGAGACGGTGGTTGAGGAGGAACCGATCGTCGCTGTTGTGGAAGAGAGGGTTGGAGAAGCGATCGAGAGCATGGAAGAACGGGTTGAGAGTGTTGATGAGGCGATCGAGAGCGTGGAAAAACGGGTTGAGAGTGTTGATGAGGCGATCGAGAGCGCTGATCAGATGCTCCCTATTGAGATTGAACCTGCTCCAATGGAGGAGCAACCTGCTTTGATGGAAGGTGATTCTACTTCAGCGCCTTCAGAACATGATCAGGAAGGAGTAGAAGGGGTAGATGTAGAAGTAATTGCGTTGAGGGAAGAGATTGAGGGGGCGATCGCGGCAGTTGTTGAAGAGCCTGAAACGATCCTAGCGGAGGGAGTATTTGAGGAAGCGATCGCCCAGCAGGAGCCTGAAGTCGTTGGTTCAGAAATCATAGAGCTAGAAATCATCGAGTTAGACGGCGTTGCCTTGGTGGAGACGGATGCCTTCGCTGGTGTTGATGAAATTATTGAAGCTGTCGAGATTAAAGTGGTTGAGGTTGAGGTTAAAGTTGGTGAAACCGTTGGTGAAGAGGAAAGGGCGATCGCCCCTGAGCCTGTAGGGGAAGACTGGGGCGATGACGAAGATCTGGATGATTTATAAGTGATTGGATTTTAGGTGAAAAGTTTACTGATAGCCTGCTGCCTGCAACTCAAACAACCGGGCATATCCTCCCCCCGATTGCACCAAATCCTCATGCGTTCCGCTTTCTGTAATGCGACCGTTCTCCATCACCATAATCTGATCCGCCATCCGAACGGTCGAAAAGCGATGGGAGATGAGGATTGCCATTTGGTTTTGAGTCACGGCTCTAAAGTGATTAAAGATCTCGACTTCCGCTTCTGCGTCCATGGCTGAGGTGGGTTCATCAAGCACCAAAATATCGGCTTTGGTTCGCATAAATGCTCGTGACAATGCAATTTTCTGCCATTGCCCGCCCGATAGCTCTCGTCCACCCTTAAACCATTTGCCTAGACGGGTTTGAAACTTATCGGGCATGGATTCAATAAAAGGTCGAGCTGTCGCAATATCTGTGGCTTCTTCCCAGCGGGGCTGGTCTTCCAAATGATCGACATCGCCTACTCCAACGTTTTCGCCTACGGTAAATTGGTAGCGGACAAAGTTTTGAAAAATTACCCCAATGCGACGCTGCAACACGTTCACATCCCACTGGGCTAAGTCTAAGCCATCCAGCAAAATGCGCCCCGAATCGGGGCTATACAGGCGTGTTAGCAGCTTAATCAGCGTGGTTTTGCCGGAGCCATTCTTGCCAACGATCGCCAACTTTTCCCCCGGACGTAAGTGGAAGGAAATTTTGTAAAGGGCTGGCTCGTTGTTGCCTGGATAGGTGAACGATACGTTTTCAAAACGAATGCCATCGCCAGGAAGGGTGCCTCGCTGGGCATATCCGAGGGGAAGCGAAATTTCTTGTTCTAGAAATTCGTAAAGGTTAGATAAGTAGAGGCTGTCTTCGTACATCCCACCCACTGAAGTCAGGATAGATGAGAAGGTCGATTGTCCTTGACGGAAAACGACAAGATACATGGTCAGATCGCCTAGAGAAATGCGTCCGGCGATCGCCTCCCACACAATCCAAACATAGGTAGCGTAAAAGGTTGCAGTGCTGACTAAGCCTAGAAAATAGCTCCAAGTGCTTCGCTGCACCGTTAGATCCCGATCTTCAACGTAAAGGCGATTGAACGTGTTTCGATAGCGGTTCAGCAAAGTTTCACCCAATTGGTAAAGCTTGACTTCCATGGCAAAGTCTTCACGGGCAATCAGGTTTTCTAAATACTGCTGCTCTCGGGTTTCAGGGACACGCCACCGAAATAGACGAAAGGCTGCTCCGGCAAAGCGAGTTTCGGCTACAAAGGCCGGAATTGCTGCCAGCATTAGCATCAGCACGGCGATCGGCGAAAAGTTGAGCAATAATCCGCCAAAGGTAACCAACGACAAGCCATCTTTAACTAGACCAAATGTGCGCCCAACCAGGCTAAGGGGGCGCACCGAGGCTTCTCGTCGCGCCCGCGTCATTTTGTCGTAGAACTCAGAATCTTCAAAATGGGCTAAGTCAAGCGTTAAGGCTTTTTCTAAGATCAGCACGTTGACCTTTTGCCCCAACAGCACCCGCAGCAGCGATTGACATAGCGCCGTACCTTGCTGACAACCCGCAAGGAATGCCACGGCGATCGCTTCTATGGCTAAGTACTGAAGTGCCTGGAGGCGATCGATCGATCGCTGTGACTGGGCTGCCAACACTACTCCATCAACAATCAGCTTTCCTAAGTAAGCAATCCCGGCTGGAATTAGGCCTGCGATCAGGGTCAAAATAGCTAGAACTAAGGTTAGCTGACGATGAGTTGTCCAAACTAAGGCGACAGCACGACCACAGTACCGGAAGATAGAGAGGGTTCGAGAATTTTTTGCTTGGGGCGATCGATGAGCTCGAACCCGTTGAGATCTGGGAAATTTCATTCTTCAAAGATAGCGTTTTGCCTGCCGCCATTTCATCCCGACCCTGGAAGCAAGAGCCTGTAAAAAGATCGGAGGGAGATATCTTCACGTTACTGAAGGAACTTGCTTAAAAATTGAAATCCAACTGCCGGAGGTTGACCAATTCATCTATATTGGTTTGAAGCTAATCCACGCAATCAGCGGCAAAAACTTGGTTCTTATTAGATGAGTCTTTATAGAATGAGTGGCGATAGAACTTGTGGAGCATTCCTTCTTGTAAGTTCTTTCGTCACGATAAAATTGGGGAGGTAAACCGAAACTGTGAATATTGCTGAGCTATTTGAAAAAGGCGGCCCTACAATTTGGCCTCTGATGTTACTCTCATTTTTGACTTTAAGTGTGGTTATTGAACGGGCTTGGTTTTGGTCAAAAGTCTTGACCCATGAGCGCGAAATTGCGGGGCGCGTGCTAGAGGCGGCGCGGCGCGACTGGGGCGCGGCGGCAGAAATTGCCCGCAAATCGGTTAATCAGCCCATTGGTCGCTTCCTTTACTCTGCCCTAGAGCTTCAGAACCCCCAGCCCGACGTGTTTGAACTGGCACTGCAAGCCTCAGCCGATGAAGAGCTTGCTACCATGCGCCGAGGGGACAAGATTTTGGAAGCCGCTACTACTCTGGCTCCGCTGCTGGGTCTGCTGGGCACGGTACTGGGCTTAATTGGCTCTCTTAGCTCGATTCGCTTAGGCGATTTAGGAACTGATGCTACGGCAGGCGTGACCTTGGGAATCTCAGAATCTTTGATTAGTACCGCAATGGGGATGATTGTGGCGATCGTTTCGTTGGCGTTCTATCGACTGTTCCAAGGATTTGTCTCAGGGCAAGCGAAGGTGTTTCGACAGTCTGGAAATGATTTAGAACTGATTTATCGCCAAGACTGGTTGCAGCCTGCTGGAACAATGAGAGAAACGACTGAGCAGACTTTCTAATATATCCTCGCCCCTTACAAAGTTTTTGCCATGATGAAAATTGATGTTGACAGTACCGAGCCTGATGTTCGGATTGAGCTAGTTCCCTTAATTGATGTCATTTTTTGTATCCTCACCTTTTTTATCGTGGCGGCTGTCACGCTGACCCGTCAAGCAGCTATCAATGTCGATTTGCCTGCTGCCAAAACGGGCACGACTCAAATGCGGCAAATTTTAGTAGTCAGTATCGATCCGATTGGACAGACCTATGTGGAAAAAGACCCGGTGACGCAGTCTCAGTTGATGGATGCTTTGGTGAGATTTCGCAAAGAGAGTCCTGATGGATTGATGGTGCTTTATGCCTCGCGCGCTTCAAGCTACAACGATGTGGTGAGAGTGTTGGACTTGCTGCGATCGGTGGGTGGCACTCGCGTTGCCCTAGCCACACTTCCGGGCAGCAGTCAAGTTGATCAGTTTCCAGGTTCAAACCCTATTGGCGAGCCGTTTAATCCTTCTACTTTGCCGGGTTTAACGAACCCTGCACCCTCAGGACTCAGTCCTAACTCGCTTGAGCAAAACTCATTTAACCAAAACTCTCTGCCAGGGATTGGGTTACCTTCTGCTCAGCCAACTTTGCCCAGTTCGTCAAACAATCCTACCTCGCCTAGATTGAGCGCCCCCTCGACTCAACCTGGGTCTTCTCGTCTACCGTTGCCCAGCGGTGCAGGTCAGCCCAGCAATCAACCGGCTGGTAGGCAGTAGCTGAGATACGGCTAAAATTCTTCAATCTCCTCCAATAACCCGATCGCGTCCCGCAGTTTTTGCCCTGAGCAGTCGTTGATCGGCTCTCTCAAGTAGGCTAAGACCGTCAGCATCATCGTGGGGTTGTAGGGTGGCAGTTCCGGCACTAATGGTGACGTTTAACGCTAGGTCACTATTGACGACGAAGGGTTGTTCTCGGATCAGTTGGCAAATTCGGTTAGCGATCGCTTCTCCTTCTATGCTGTGAGTGTCGCTTAGAATAATGACAAATTCCTCGCCGCCGTAACGGTACGGGGTATCATAAAGCCGAAGGTTGTGCTGCAAACGGGTTGCTAAGATTTCTAAGGCGCGATCGCCGACCAGGTGTCCATGAGTATCATTAATGATCTTAAAAAAGTCTACGTCTATGATAACTAGACTAATCGGTTGCTTACGGGCACGGGCATTTGCAATAACTCGTGGCAGTTCCCACTCCAAAGAGCGGCGATTGCTAAGATTCGTGAGGGGATCTGAAAGCGCAATAGAACTTAGAAGATTGTTCTCTCGCATTAGGTTCTGATAGGCTAGCACTTGACGTAATCCTATCTGCATTTGGGCAAGGAGGAGTCTAGTAGAGCTAGAGTTAGGGTGTTGCAAGTCGAGCTTGAGATAAGCATCTGCCCCCTTCTCAAGCGCTTGAATATGAGAATCATTAGGGGGACGATCCTCAATGACAATACAGTAGATCCAGGCAAGGCGATGCTGGATTTTTATCTGTTCGCAGAGCTCAATTCCTCCCTGCTGCTGGGCTTGAATTAGCACAAGGTCTGGCTGTTGCACTTGAACGAGCCGCATTGCCTCAAACGGATTTGCAGCAACTTCCACTGTGAAGGTGGCAGAGTCATGAATTAAAGTTTGAAGGGCAGATCGAAAATTGTTCTCCCCAACGCAGATCAGTGAAGCGCTCATTTAAGTTTCTAATCTAAATCAAGGCAGAATACATCGTCAGGGCAATGGTTCCTTGGGATGAGCGCTGCCTGCCAAAAAGATGTGACGCTATTATGCATGAAGCTACTTCAAAGACATAATTGAAAATAGCAGGTCGGTATTGTCTAAAGTTACGCACTGCTACACATAAATCAGGACAGGCTCTCGACAAACATCATAGAATTCAGTAAATCCCGATCTAATGTCGTTCATTGTATACCGCACCAGTTTAGAGTCTAATGTCCATCTTTTTGCTCAAACGTATGGCAGAACCTAAAGCGGAACACCACTAATTCCTTCATTGAACTGTACAACTCCCCATGTCCATTCTCCTCAGCGGCTCCCAAATTCGGCAAACTTTCTTGACCTTCTATCAAGATCGGGGGCATCAAATTTTACCCAGTGCCTCTCTTATCCCTGAAGATCCTACGGTGCTTTTGACCATTGCTGGCATGTTACCTTTTAAGCCTATCTTTTTGGGGCAACGCACGGCAGAGTTTTTGCGAGCGACGACCTCCCAAAAGTGCATTCGGACAAACGACATCGAAAATGTTGGTCGGACGGCACGGCACCATACGTTTTTTGAGATGCTGGGCAATTTTAGCTTTGGCGATTATTTCAAGGAACAGGCGATCGCTTGGGCATGGGAACTCTCGACTCAGGTCTTTCGACTTCCGTGCGAACGACTGGTCGTGAGCGTGTTTCGAGAGGATGATGATGCTTTTGCGATTTGGCGTGATCAGGTGGGCGTGCCTATTCAGCGAATTATTCGCATGGACGAAGCGGATAACTTTTGGGTTTCGGGCGCGACGGGTCCCTGTGGGCCTTGCTCAGAGATTTATTACGATTTTCATCCAGAGCGAGGCGATGAAGGCATTGACTTAGAGGACGACACGCGCTTCATTGAGTTCTACAACCTCGTCTTCATGCAGTACAACCGAGACGCTGAAGGCAATCTAACGCCGCTGCAAAACCAGAATATTGACACGGGTTTGGGGCTAGAGCGGATGGCGCAGATTCTTCAAGAGGTGCCCAATAACTACGAGACGGACTTGATTTTCCCGATCATTAAAAAGGCGGCACAGATTGCTGGAATCGATTATTTTGCAGTGGATGAACCTACTCAAGTTTCGCTAAAAGTGATTGGGGATCATGTGCGATCGGTGGTTCATATGATTGCGGATGGGATCACGGCTTCTAACTTGGGGCGAGGCTATATTCTGCGGCGGCTGATTCGGCGGGTGGTGCGCCACGGGCGATTGATTGGCATTGAGCAGGACTTTACGGGCGAAGTGGCAGAGACTGCGATCGCTCTGGCTGAGGCGGCTTATCCTAGTGTCCGCGATCGGGAGACAGCGATTCAGACTGAGCTAAGAGCCGAAGAATCTCGCTTCCGCGAAACGTTAGACCGGGGAGAAAAGCTGCTCAACGAGGTTATTAGCCAGTTGACTGAGCAAGGCGGGCGAGGCGAAATATCGGGCGATGATGCCTTTACGCTTTATGACACCTTTGGCTTTCCACTGGAATTGACTCAAGAGGTCGCTGAAGAGAATAATTTAAGGGTTGATGTTGCCGGGTTTGAAAAGCGCATGGAAGAGCAGCGTGGGCGATCGCGCGAGGCGCAAGACACTATTGATCTAACCGTGCAATCGACCCTTGACCAATTGGCGGAACATCTGCATGAGACAAAATTTTTGGGCTATACCCAGGCTGTCAGTGAAGCAGAGTTAAAGGCGCTGCTAACAGAAGGGAAGGCAGTGGAGTCGGCGGTAGCTGGCACTGATGTGCAGCTAGTTCTCGATCAAACGCCTTTTTATGCAGAATCTGGCGGACAGGTGGGCGATCGCGGCTTCCTCTTTAACGATATGGTTCGGGTTCAAGTGAGGGACGTGCAAAAGGAAGGGAGTCTTTTCGTTCACTTTGGCACTGTGGAAGTGGGAATACTGGAGATAGGCGATCGGCTCACGGCTCAAGTTGATCTGGCAAGTCGGCGACGAGCACAGGCAAACCATACGGCAACCCATTTGCTGCAAGCAGCCTTGAAAAAGATTGTCGATGCCAACATCTCTCAAGCCGGTTCGTTAGTGGCGTTCGATCGCCTGCGTTTTGATTTCAACCTATCGCGGGCTGTGACACCAGACGAACTGCACCAAATTGAAGACCAAATTAACATTTGGATTACCGAAGCCCACGCCGCAGATATTGCAGTTATGCCTATTGCCCAAGCAAGAGCGAACGGTGCAGTGGCAATGTTTGGCGAAAAGTATGGCGATGAAGTGCGCGTCATTGACTTTCCGGGAGTATCGATGGAGCTTTGTGGCGGTGTTCACGTTAACAATACTGCCGAAATTGGACTGTTCAAGGTGATCTCAGAGTCGGGTGTGGCAGCAGGCATTCGTCGGATTGAGGCGGTTGCAGGGGCAGCGGTGTTGGAGTACTTGAATGTGCGAGAGAAAGTGGTACGAGAGTTAGGCGATCGTTTTAAGGTGAAGCCAGAAGAGTTGGGCGATCGGGTGATGGCATTACAGACCGAACTGAAGACGACTCAAAAGCAACTGGAATCTCTTAAGTCGGAATTAGCCTTAGCAAAGGCTGATCAGCTTCTTTCCCAAGCTGAAACTGTCGGCTCGTTCAAAATTATCATTGCTTCCCTAGAAAGTGTAGATGCCGAGTCTTTGAAGACTGCGGCAGAAAGTTTGTTACAGAAGTTGGGTGAAGGAGCCGTTGTGCTGGGATCAGTGCCGGAGCCAGAGAAAGTAAGTTTAGTAGCAGCGTTTAGCCCTAATGTGACTCAAAAAGGATTACAGGCAGGCAAGTTGATCGGTGCGATCGCCAAAATTTGCGGCGGCGGCGGCGGCGGTCGTCCTAACCTGGCACAAGCAGGCGGCAAAGATGCCAATAAGTTGCCAGACGCGCTTGAGGCTGCTCGTCAAACCCTGAAATCGGGGCTAGGCTGATGCCGACACAAAGAACGCTCTACTCAGAACCTAAATTAACCCAAAATAACGCACAAATTTAACCCTCCCTTTCGGGGGGCGTGGGGGAGTTAGGCCCCCACATCGCGGGGGTACGGGGGGAAGTCCCCCGGATCGCGGCACCGCCGCCCAACCAACTCCGCTTCAAAATCACCTCCCAGTTTTCTGAGCTTCCCAAGAACCTGTACCGTTAAAGCCAGCATTACCTCAAATGAGTAATTCTTTTGCAAAATCTTCGCACTTCTGAAACTCGTAAGCACCCATTAGCGCTCCCCATAGCCCCTGACCTGTATCAGGCTCAACGCCTCGGTCATAGCTCCAAAATTTGCCTGGACTGACTTCAAATCCCAAAACAACCTGCCGGGTCGCTCCATCGTACTGGAAGTAGCACTTTGCTCCTGGCGGTGGCACTGCCTTAAATCTACCTGCTTGTTCAGTCACCGTTAGCTCACATCCTGGCAGTGTTTCCAAATCATCCAAACTCAACGACTCCAATAAACTAGGATTTGCCCCTGCTCCTAGAAACTTCTCAGGCTGTTTCAATGCTAGATATTGCACTTGAAGAGAGTCTGAAGATGCTACGAGGACGGCAACGCGCTGACGATAAGGGCGATCGCACGTTAACGCATTTGCCTGTTCTGCAAACAGCGCCAGATTTCCTTCAATCCGCATGGGAAGAGGGCGATACCACAACCGAAGATGAACAAACCAAGTAGGCTGTTCCATTGCCTGAAGCTTGTTGTCAAACTCTCCGGCAATCAGTTGCGCCAGTGCAGTCAAATTTTGAGAAGAAGACATAAATTAGAGATCAAGAATTGAAAATTAGCACGATCTACCTGACGCAACTGTCATTTTAATAGATGGCGGAATGAGAGCCTTTCCCATGAACCTTGTTTCTTTCAAAGGCGAACTCGCTGCTTTGAGTGCTGCCCTAATCTGGGCGATCGCCTCCTTTGTCTATGTGATCATGGGCAGACAAATTCCGCCCTTAGTCCTGAACTTTGCCAAATGTACGATCGCCATTATCCTCAGTTTGCTGACTTTATGGCTCATGGGCGACTTTTCGCCCGGATTTTCGCTGCAAACAGGAATGCTGCCGTTAGGATTACTGCTCGTCAGCGGAGCCCTCGGCATTGGCTTAGGCGATACTGCATTTTTTGAAGCGTTGAACTGCTTAGGAGCCAGGCGATCGCTGCTCATCGAAGCCCTCGCCCCTCCACTAGCTGCCCTATTTGCTGCCATTTTTCTAAACGAAACCCTCAACTCCCGAGCCTGGATTGGCATTTTTCTGACCGTGGGTGGGGTCACATGGGTCATTCTAGAGCGAGTTCCTAATGATTTCCAGGGTAAATTGCATCTTTGGCGTGGCATTGGATTCGGAGTTCTATCTGCACTTGCTCAAGCTTCGGGAGCAGTTTTATCACGGGCAGCCTTGGCTGAAACCAGCGTAAGTCCGCTTTGGGGAAGCTTGATTCGGCTATTGGCAGGAGTTTTTATCCTGCTAATTCTCATGATTTGCCAGCGTCAAGTCTGGGCAGAATTTTATCCTTTGCGCGATCGCCGTTTCCTGCTCAGTTTGATCACAACTTCTTTTGCCAGCACCTACTTAGGCATTTGGCTACAGCAGATTGCGCTAAAGTTTACAGCCACAGGCATTGCTCAAGCCCTAACTGCAACCAGCCCCCTATTTGTGATTCCTATTGCACTCTGGATGCGGGAAAAAGTGAGCTTGCGGTCAATTTTGGGTGCGGTTTTAGCGCTGTTGGGGATTTGGGCTTTATTTGATGTGAAGTAAGGAAGATGAATTGAAACGTTTGATGATTAATTCAAAAGTCAGCGATCGCCCCATCATAAACTAGACATGAATTTAATTTCTGTTCACAACATTAGCCAAAAGCCTAGGTTTAAGGAGTATCTATGATAGAAAAAATTTTGTTGGCAAATTCTGAAACGGGACAAGCCATGCTCAAAACCTTAATGGACATTCCCCTTATTCAAAGGGCACAGGTCACTGTTTTACAAGTCGTCCCCCCACAAGTGACCGCCGATGCCATGACCGAGAAATGGGAACTCGGCGGTAAAAGCTTAGCCAGTGCCATTCAATTTCTCAACCTTGACCCGACTAAAGTAACCGCAATGCTACGAGAAGGCGATCCTAAAGACGTGGTGTGCAAGGTTGCAGAAGAAGTAGATTCTGATTTAATCATCATGGGTTCACGGGGTCTGAAGCGCATTCAGGCAATTTTAGAAAACTCGGTCAGCCAATATGTGTTTCAGCTTTCATCCCGTCCCATGCTGCTAGTGCGGGATGACCTATTTGTTAAAAAAATTAACCGAGTCATGGTGGCGATCGACAAATCCGAGTCGGCTCAACAAGCTCTAAAGCTAGCCTTAACCCTGCTGAGAGATGTTAAAAATAGCCAAATTATTCTTGCCCACACCAATGCCGACCTGAAACTTAAGCCGGGCGAAATCGCTGTGAACCCAAACGAAGACCCGGTGTTACTGCCTGCGATCGCAGAAGCCAAAAAATATGGCGTTGCTTTCAAATGTGTTGCTCCCGAGGGCAAACCGGGTGCCAGAATTTGCCAAATTGCTGAAGAACTCAATGTTAATCTGTTAATACTTGGCTCCCCCGATCGCCGTCCCTCTGTTGCCAAAGGCTTACCCGATCTCGATCGCCTTTTAGGTCAATCGCTGTCAGATTACGTCCGGGTGTATGCTAACTGTCCGGTTCTGCTTGTCCGCTAAGTACTGGAATAAAAAATAAGTCTGTCAGCGTCAAAAGCAGGACTCAGACGCTGACAGACTCACTTATATGGAAAATAGACACTTACTTCGCTTCGCGGCTTGCTGTCTGAATATACAGAATCACTAGAAAAAGTGCAGGAACCATCACAAACAAAATAGTGGCAATAAAACCCAAATCATTAACTTGCATGAGAACTCGCCTCGGTAATTCAAGCTGATTTTAACGAACCCTTATCATTTTAAGGATACACCTCAACTCGCCCAAAACCGAGTGAAAAAGCGGCGGATCTTTTCCCAATAAGCCCTGAATGCGTCATGTCACTTCTTGGGTTTTGTCACCACGCTGACCACTCCATGCACCAAAGTTTGACAAGCTAAACGGCATTGGGCATTACGTTTCCGTAGTTTCCGATCTTCCACCTCGGTTCGAGGCGATAGGTTCTCCATCCCTTCTACAATCTCAACGACACAAGTGCCACATTGACCGTAGCCACCGCAGTTCATCATCTTGCCACCAAAGGTATAGAGATCAATGCCGCTCTCTAAGGCTTTAAACCGAAGATTGGCTCCGTCGGTTGCCATCACTTCCTTCTTTTCGTTAAGAAACTTAATACTTATAGGTTTCCAAGATTTATCTTCGGAAGCTGCCGTTGCCAGGGCTTGCGAGGGGTCTTGAATCTGTTCTTCGGAGCTTGCCTGGGTCATGCTTGCAATCGCCTCTCACACTGGTTACACTTCTTTATACCCTTTCATTTTACAAAATTTAGGCAGAAAGCCCAGCAAATTTGCGGGTTTGGGTTGTCGCAGTGGACTAGGTGAATGCTCGCAAGAGACACAGAATTCTGTATCCTAGCCTAGCTGAATCCTATGTGTTCTAAGCTGTGGGAGTGCCAGGGTTACTGTCATTACAACTTTATGTTGATTTGTTTCGGGCTTTTAAGCTTTAGGAATGGGTGGCAGTAGGCGATCGCACATCTTATGGTGTCTCCAAATCTGGTAGTCTTACCAGTATGGGATTTCTTAATAAAAAGCTGAAAGAAGAGTTGAAACGTATAGGAGGAGCGTAGTTAATGGGACTACCCTGGTATCGCGTACACACAGTGGTCTTGAATGACCCAGGTCGGCTGATTTCCGTTCACCTGATGCATACTGCATTGGTGGCAGGTTGGGCTGGCTCAATGGCATTGTATGAGTTGGCAATTTTTGACCCCAGTGATGCAGTTCTCAACCCCATGTGGCGGCAAGGCATGTTTGTCTTACCCTTCATGGCGCGTTTAGGCGTATCGGGTTCTTGGGCAGGCTGGAGCGTGACTGGAGAAACGGGCGTTGACCCTGGTTTCTGGTCATTTGAAGGCGTTGCTGCGGCTCACATTATTTTATCTGGTCTGCTTTTCCTAGCTGCCGTTTGGCACTGGGTTTATTGGGATTTGGAGCTATTTAGAGATCCTCGCACTGGCGAGCCTGCTCTAGATTTGCCCAAAATGTTTGGGATTCACTTATTCCTATCCGGTCTGCTTTGCTTCGGCTTCGGGGCATTTCACCTCACAGGGCTGTTTGGTCCTGGGATGTGGGTTTCCGATGCTTACGGGCTAACAGGCAGCGTTCAGCCTGTAGCACCATCCTGGGGACCAGAGGGCTTCGATCCATATAATCCTGGAGGTATTGTGGCTCACCACATTGCCGCCGGAATTGTTGGCATCATTGCTGGATTATTCCACCTCACAGTCCGTCCTCCTGAGCGGCTTTATCGCGCTCTACGAATGGGGAATATCGAAACAGTTCTTTCCAGCAGTATTGCAGCAGTGTTTTTTGCAGCTTTTGTGGTTGCAGGAACCATGTGGTATGGCAGCGCAGCCACCCCCATTGAACTATTTGGACCCACTCGTTATCAATGGGATAGCAGCTACTTCCAGCAAGAAATCCAGCGGCGGGTTCAGTCTAACGTGGCTGAAGGCGTAAGCTTAGAAGATTCTTGGTCAGCGATTCCTGAGAAGCTGGCGTTCTATGACTATATTGGCAACAACCCAGCGAAGGGTGGTTTGTTCCGTACGGGTCAAATGAACAAGGGTGACGGAATTGCGAAGGGTTGGATTGGTCATCCGGTCTTTAAGGATTCTGAAGGTCGTGAGCTATTCGTTCGTCGGATGCCTAACTTCTTTGAGAACTTCCCGATTATCTTGACTGACAAAGATGGGATTGTTCGAGCAGATATTCCGTTCCGTCGGGCTGAGTCGAAGTACAGCTTTGAGCAGGTGGGTGTCACTGCCTCCTTCTACGGCGGTGCTTTGAATGGTCAGGTCATCACCGATCCAACCGCTGTCAAGCGCTATGCGCGTAAGCTGCAATTGGGCGAACCGTTTGAGTTTGACCAAGAAACTCTCAATTCTGATGGGGTACTTCGCAGTAGCCCACGGGGTTGGTTCACATACGGGCACACTGTGTTTGCGCTGCTGTTCTTCTTTGGGCATATCTGGCACGGTTCTCGTACCTTGTTTAGAGATGTATTCGCAGGGATTGATCCTGACCTTTCTGAAGAGCAGGTAGAGTGGGGTTTTTATCAGAAGTTGGGTGATAAATCCTCTCGAAGAAAAGAGCCGGTCTAGTGTGATAAAGGGCGATCGCCGGCAGATATCTGGCAGCGATCGCTTCTTGTATTACTCTTCGTTAGTGACTATAAATTGCCTCAATGTAGGGAGATTTGATCATGGAAAGCGTTGCTTACATTTTGGTTTTGGCACTTGCACTTGGGGTTCTGTTCTTTGCGATCGCTTTTCGTGAACCCCCTCGCATTAACAAGGATTAGAACTCTTGTTCTCTTAATTCTTTTAAATTGCCTTGAATTTAAGTATTTCTAAAAGCCTGGGTATTTCTGCTGTTTTTTGAGCGGGAATACTCAGGTTTTTTCTATTTACAATTGCAGTATGATTGCAAAGTAATTGAGGATATTGCCCCTCAAACAATCTTTTTAGTCTGATTCTTTTCGGAGGGTGCCACCCATGCGATGTCCATTCTGCCAATATCCAGACAACCGAGTTTTGGAATCTCGCTCAGCAGAATCCGGGCATAGTGTCCGCCGTCGTCGAGAATGCCTTAAATGCGATCGCCGATTTACAACCTACGAGCGGATTGAGTTTGTTCCTGTTGTGGTCATTAAACGCAATGGCGATCGTGAATCTTTTGACCGATCTAAGTTGCTGCGAGGAATGGTTCGCGCCTGCGAAAAAACAGGAGTGCTGCACCCTCAGCTCGAAAATTTGGTCGATGAAATTGAGGCAGAACTTCAGCAGCAATCGATTCGAGAAGTCCCAAGTAGCGAAATTGGGGAACTTGTCTTAAAGCATCTTCAAACCCTTAACGAAGTGGCGTATATTCGCTTCGCTTCGGTTTATCAACAGTTTACTGGCTTTAATGATTTTGTTGATATCCTCAGTCGGCTGCGATCGTCTGATAGATCTTTAGCAGAATCTGCCGAGCCGTTGCTCGACCCTCACATTAGCTCTCATGCTGAACCAGAAAGCTGGCAATCTGATGTCGAGCCTTCCATGACTCATTAGTTTTCAAGTCTTTTTAACCGTATCTGGGAAACATCATTCCGACTAAAGAATGATTCTTAGCTAAATTGAGATATGATTGATCACTTGGGGTCTAACAGTATTACAATTTAGCTTCCAGCGAAGTAAATTCGTTGAGTAGCTGAACAACATTCGTCTTTTTTAGGCGAATGAGGATGTCCACAGCATACGTATTGTAAACAGACCACTACTAAAACGGAGAAAACCACCAGGAAACTTATCGCATGCCCACAGATATCGGCTTTACACTTGAAGATTTTGCCGCTCTTCTCGATAAATATGACTATCATTTCAGTCCTGGCGACGTAGTCGCGGGTACAGTATTTAGTCTCGAACCCAGAGGTGCACTGATTGATATTGGTGCCAAGACGGCAGCGTACATCCCCATTCAGGAGATGTCGATTAACCGAATTGACAACCCAGAAGAAGTTTTACAGTCGAATGAAACCCGCGAGTTCTTCATCTTGACTGATGAAAACGAAGACGGGCAGCTAACTCTCTCGATTCGCCGCATTGAGTATATGCGGGCTTGGGAACGAGTGCGTCAGCTTCAAAATGAAGATGCCACAGTTCGCTCTAGTGTATTCGCTACAAACAGGGGCGGTGCGTTGGTTCGGATTGAAGGACTCCGGGGTTTCATCCCTGGGTCTCATATCAGTAGCCGCAGACCTAAAGAAGATTTGGTGGGTGAAGAGTTGCCCCTAAAGTTTTTGGAAGTAGATGAAGACCGTAACCGTCTAGTTCTTAGCCATCGTCGGGCACTGGTTGAGCGGAAGATGAACCGTTTGGAAGTGGGCGAAGTGGTGATTGGAACGGTTCGAGGTCTGAAACCTTATGGTGCCTTCATTGATATTGGCGGTGTGAGTGGCTTGCTGCACATCTCCGAAATCTCCCATGATCATATTGATACGCCTCATAGTGTTTTCAACGTGAATGATGAAGTCAAAGTGATGATTATTGACTTGGATGCGGAACGAGGTCGAATCTCTCTTTCTACTAAGCAACTTGAGCCAGAGCCAGGAGATATGGTCAAGAACCCGCAAATTGTTTATGACATGGCGGAAGAGATGGCTGCAAAATATCGTGAAAAGATGTTGCAACAGTCTCAGCCTCAGAGTGAGGTTGAAGAGGCGATCGACATTGAAGATGCGGTTAGCGCTGAAGAACCGATCGAAGTTGAAGAAGCGTTTGAGGAAGATTTACCCTCGGCGGTGGAAGAATAGATTTTTCACTGATTCAGCCATGGCTGGTTTAGCGATGAAAGAGGAGGGAATCATCCCTCCTCTTTTTTGGAGTTTTAGGAAGGGGTTTCAATGGTTACTATTCGTTGTCAGGGTAGAGCGTTCCACAGTATTCAAGCAGTGCTGTTTGATAAAGATGGGACTTTAGCAAATTCAGAGTCATTTTTACGAAGCTTGGCGCATAAGCGATCGCGCTTGATTGATGCTCAATTTCCTGGTGTTCAAGAGCCGTTACTCATGGCGTTTGGAGTGGATGGCGATCGACTTAATCCGGCAGGGTTAATGGCGATCGGCACTCGTCAAGAAAACGAAATTGCTGCCGCTGCCTATGTGGCTGAAACAGGACGTGATTGGATAGAGTCTCTCGAAACGGTGCGATCGGCGTTTGCAGAAGCTGACCAATATATGAAACGCAAAGCTGATCACACGCCTTTAGTTTCAGGAGTTCTACCCCTCTTACAAACGATGACTACAGCAGGACTCCGTCTAGGAATTCTATCGTCTGACAGCACTAATAACGTTAAGGACTTTGTTGAGAAATATCAGCTTGCTCCCTACTTTCAGCTTCAAATGGGAACCCATGGAATGCTTAGCAAACCTGACCCCCAACTCCTTCAACAAGCCTGTTATGGATTAGGCATTGCTCCAAGTCGAACCCTTGTCCTTGGAGATTCACAAGCCGATATGCAACTGGCTCGATCAGGAGCAGCAGGTTGTATTGGAGTAACAGGCGGCTGGAGCAGTGCATTTCATCTGTCAGCCGATGCGGTGATCCATCAACTTGCGGAAATTGAAGTTCTTTCAGAGTAGGACTATATTAAAGTTTATATTTTTTATATTTTTACATCGCTAATCTCTCAGAGATTCTACAGAGAAAAATTCTTGAGTTAGAGGAGCAAAAAGACGACAGAGTCAACTCGGTTTGGGTCTTTTACAAGGCTCTGGGAAGAACTGAGTCCTTAAGGGAAGAAGTATTGGGGTGAAAAGCTGCTAATATTGTTTCCACTCTGCCGTCAATGACTTTGTTTCTAAACGAACCCCCATTCGTCTGAAATTCTGTCTAATGTAGATCCTAAAGCAGTAAATTCTAGGTAAAGCTACTTGCTTTCAGAAAGGTTTACGTTTAAGTTTTACAACAGGAGCTTGATTAGCGAGTGGTTTAGTCGCTTTTCTCTTTCGCTCCCTTGGCAGGGTTGTTTACTCGTCTTCCAGTTTTTTAAAGCAGAATTACTCAATTGGGTTGCCTATTGGGCGATCGGCAAAGTGGTAGATGCAATTTAGGCTCACTTTGCTGAATCCGAAAAGTGGTAGTTTCCTGTTCTAGTTCTGAACAATTGCTCAACTTTGATAAAGGGAGGTCTTTCCTTGTCCCGTCGCTATTTTTTTACCTCTGAATCTGTAACAGAAGGTCATCCAGATAAAATCTGTGACCAAATTTCCGACACCATTCTTGATGCACTCCTAGCACAAGATCCTTCTAGCCGAGTAGCGGCGGAAGTTGTGGTCAACACGGGGATGGTGTTGGTCACTGGCGAGATTACCTCAAAAGCACAAGTCAATTATGTTGATTTGGTTCGTGGAAAAATTGCTGAAATTGGTTACACCGATGCAGTGAATGGGTTTTGCGCCAATAGCTGCGCTGTGTTGATTGCCCTAGATGCGCAGTCGCCTGATATTGCCCAAGGCGTAGACCAAGCCCAGGAACATCGAGAACTTTCTAGTGATGAACATCTTGATGCCGTAGGTGCTGGCGATCAAGGTTTGATGTTTGGGTTTGCTTGCAACGAAACTCCTGAGCTAATGCCTTTGCCCATTAGCCTGGCACACCGCATTGCTCGTAAGCTAGCAGCTGTCCGTAAAATGGGACAGTTGCCGTACTTGCGTCCTGATGGAAAAACCCAGGTGACAGTGGCTTACGAAAATGGTAGACCTGTCGGTATCGATACGATTCTGATTTCGACGCAGCATACTGCTGAGATTGGCGAGGTCATAGATCCTGTGGCAGTTCAAGCCAAAATTAAAAAGGATCTATGGGCGCTGGTGGTTCTCCCTGTTTTTGAAGATATTGCCATTAAGCCGGACGACACAACGCGTTTCTTAGTGAACCCCACAGGCAAGTTTGTAGTAGGTGGCCCTCAGGGCGATTCGGGTTTGACGGGTCGCAAAATTATTGTCGATACCTATGGTGGATATTCTCGTCATGGCGGCGGCGCGTTTTCGGGAAAAGACCCTACAAAGGTCGATCGCAGCGCGGCCTATGCGGCGCGTTACGTGGCAAAGAATATTGTGGCAGCGGGCTTGGCTGAAAAGTGCGAAGTGCAGTTAAGCTATGCCATTGGCGTGGCTCGTCCGGTCAGTATTTTGGTGGAAACCTTTGGCACAGGCAAGGTAGATGACGATCGCCTCTTCAATTTGGTTAAAGACCACTTTGAATTGCGTCCAGCGGGCATTATTCAAACCTTTGGTTTAACGACAATTCCTGCTGAGCGGGGCGGTCGCTTTTATCAAGATGTGGCTTCCTACGGTCATATGGGGCGAGATGACTTAGATTTACCTTGGGAGAAAACTGACAAAGCAGCATTGCTGAAAGAGGCTGTTAGCCTTTTAGGTGCAGCAGTGTAACGAGTCAAGTTAACACTCAAAAAGCAAGCTAATACTTGAGAAGCAAGGATTCCCTATGGGGGTTCTTGCTTCTTGCGTGTTAAAGCTTTCTATTGGATATCGAGTGGATATTGAGAAAAGAGCCTAGAAGACAAGACGAAAATTACGGTTGCCAGTCGTTCCTTCTTGAATAACGAGCGCTAGATTTTGGGAACCAGATGAGTTCCACTCTCGATTAAACATGTGAACTTGCCCATATAAGACTTCTCCCGGTTCGGCTACGCCGTCTTCTCTGTTGGTAAAGTGAACTCGGGAGCGGACAACGTTGCCGTTGGCATCTTCGACTTCGGCAAAAAGCGGAACAAAGCCAAAGGTGCGATCGCTATGATTCTCGACCACTAAGTTAGCGGCAACTGTCCCGTTGGGCGAAACTCTCGCGTCGTCAAGCTGAATGGATACGTTGTTTAAGGTTTGCTGTGACAAAGTTTGTGGCGCTATATCTGGGCTGAGGGTGGGCGGTGGAGCCGTTGCCACGAGGCGTGTAGGTTGGAGGCGTGTAGGTTGGGAAGAGGCGATCGCTGGGGGGCGGGTAACCTGAGGTGGACGGCTGGCACTAGGGGCTTGAGCTAATTGTACGGGTGCACTTCTTTGGGTGGTGCGACGCTGACTTCGTTCTGGAAGCGCCACCGTTCTAGGGGCGATTGCTCTAGTTGGGGCAGTTCGGGGAATAGCCGCTGTCTGGGCATAGACGATTTGCTCAGGGGGGGAAATTAGGGGGGGTTGAGCAATGCGACGTGGAGCGACGGTTGGCTCTATTAAAGGTTCATTGACTAGGGGCTGAAAAGGATTGGCTGGGGTTTGGGCAATGACTTGAGGTTTAAGGGCAGCAATGCGCAAATCAAGGGTTTCGAGACGGGCAGTGTATTCTTGCGATCGCGCGGTGACTTGATTTTGGGCAAAGGTCGAGGGTCGAACAGCTTGTAAGGTTGCTAATGCTTTAGCCCATTGCCGCCTTGCCGTTTCATAGTCTTGAGTTTTCTGAGCGATCGTCGTTAGCTCAGTTGCCTTCTGAGCCTCTGCTTTAGCACGACTCAGTAACTCAGCCGCTTTAGATTCTTTTTCTAATCGAGACTCCAGATAGTCTAGGTGACCGCGATCAAGGGCTAACCTTTGCTGGACGATGGGAGCCAGCTTGCTGTCATTAGCCAAGCCACTGAGTTGTGCAACAGCCGCCGAAAGTTGATGATGGGCAAGTTTCAGATCAGGCAAATTCTTTGCCATTTCTGAAAGAGTTTGTGCTGTCGTGGCTTGCCTAACAGACTGTTGGTAAAGCAACTCTGCCTGTTGATTGTTTGCACAGTTATCTAAAGTCTGGCAAACCGCCGAAATATAAGAAGATTGCACTCCAATTAAAATTCCGCCCAGTGGCAAGAGTGCCAGACAGCCACCAATGAGCAGTTTGCTCCAGGTCAGAAAAAACTTTTCTTCAGATGTGCCAATTTTGCCAACCATCACTTTGGGGGCTTTAGAGACTTTAAAGACATTGGGATGAGAAGGAAAAAGCTTGGGTTTCCGAGAGATTTTAGACCTGTTGACCGCAGAAGATTTTTGCGATCGTGTGGTTTGTGCAGGTCGGGAAGGAAGCAAACCTAGATGCTGAGACTGCACGTGAGTATCTGCCTGTACCCATCCAGATAAGTTTTTGGAGATGCGCTCAGACTGGGCTTCGGCGTTTGGATGAACTTGTTGTAAATCCTTCAAAATGGTTTTTGCCGAGGCATAGCGATCTTTTGGCTTTTCTGCCATCATCTTTTCTAAAATCCTGATCAGAACGGGATCAAGCTTGACCAACGTTTGCCACTTCCACTCTAAAGAATTGGGGTCAATGAGTTGGCTGGGCGGTTTTGCGGTGAGCAATACCACTGCGGTCACGGCTACTGCATAGAGATCGCTCCGAGGCGAACATTGCCCCAGCCGCAGTTGCTCATAGGGCGCATAGCCCGATTTACCAACAGACACCGAAGCTTGAATCAACCCATCGGCAGGGGTATGGGATTGATTTAAGTGGGTTGCCGCCTGCTTAACTGCACCAAAATCAATCAAAATCGGCAACTTCTTCCCCCGGGCTAACATGACGTTATCGGGAGAAATATCGCGATGCACAATGTTTTGTTGATGCAGATATGCCAGCACCCGCAGCAGATCCTTCAACCACTGCAAAATCTCAGTTTCGGTGAAGGTGGTGCCGTTTTGATGCTTCTCTCGCAGCAGATTCCAGTAGGTTTTGCCATTGACATATTCTTGAACGATAAAGAGTCGGCTGTTTTCTTCAAAAACTGCTAAAAACTTAGGAATTTGGGGATGGTTGAGCTTGTGGAGAATGGTGGCTTCTCTTTGGAATAATTCTCGAAGCTTTTGAGTAACAACGGCATCACCTCGGTTGCTAGGGGCAAATTCTTTGAGGACGCAGAGTTCACCAAAACGCCACTTGTCTACAACTAAATAGGTTCGTCCAAAACCGCCCCGTCCCAAAACGCGCTGAATGCGATAGCGACGATCCACTAAGGTTCCAGGAAGTAGCTCTGCTGCAATCGTCACCACTTAGCTCCTTACTTACTCGATTTTCACTCTTGGCTCGATTTTCACTCTTGGCTCGATTTTTACTCTTGGGTAGATGCAGGTTAGCCTTTACATCGAATGGTAGCTCAGTGGTAAAAGGGGGAGCGCTCCTCACTAAATGACATTCGTTTGAGGCAGATCAGAAATTACTCTGAAATTCTACAGTCTAAGCTGCAATAGCTCAAACAGTAGCAGAAAAACACCCAGGTTCTTTGTAGCGAGAGTTGCCTCAGTGAATTGCTCTAAAAAGTTGCGATCGCCAAATGTCTGAGAACGCGACCCCAGTTACCTAGTTTTTGTTTTATCGTAACTCATTAGCCGGATCATTCATATCTTTTGCCCTAGAAACTGTTACGTCAATCACTGAGCAACCCTTAACAGTTGAGTTTTTCTTGGCAACAACAGAGAGGCACAGCACTAAAAAACAGTATCTTGTAATACATACTGTCTTCTACCATCCTCTATATGCTTTTAGCGAAAGCAATGCTCGGGAACAAACCGTGAGATTTGAGCAGTACGAACCAGGCGATTTTTACGATGAACTGTTCTTGGCAAGTGGTCAGCCCCGGGCAGAGGCTGTTCCTCTGATCGAGCGGATTAATTCGCTCTCTATAGAAGAGCTTCAACAGCGTCAACGGGCGGCACAGACTGCGCTCTTTCAGTTAGGCGTTACTTTTAATGTCTATAGTGACAACCAAGGGACAGAACGCATTTTTCCTTTCGATATTGTGCCTCGCATTTTGGCGGCGAGAGAATGGGCACGCCTAGAGGAAGGCTTGAAGCAACGAATTCATGCACTTAATTTGTTTTTATCAGATATCTATGGCGAACAGAAAATTCTCAAAGATAAAGTGATTCCTGAAGAATTAGTTTATTCTGCAACGGGGTTTCTTAAGCCGTGCATGGGTTTGCAACCGCCCCAGGGAATTTGGTGTCATATTACCGGAACAGATCTAATCCGCGATCGCGATGGTCAATGGTACGTTCTAGAAGATAACCTTCGGTGTCCTTCGGGTGTTTCTTACGTATTAGAAAATCGACGGGTGATGAAAAGCACCTTTCCGCTCGTTTTCAACAAAATGGCAATTAAGCCCGTCGAAGATTATGCCAGTCATTTACTCGAAACTTTACTGAATCTAGCGCCCCTTGGACTTCCCGATCCAACCGTTGTTGTCTTAACGCCTGGAATGTACAACTCGGCATATTTCGAGCATTCGTTTCTGGCACAACAAATGGGCGTTGAACTGGTCGAGAGCCGAGACTTGGTGATTGCTAATGGCTACTTGCAAATGCAGACGACCAAAGGTTTAAAGCGGGTCGATGTGGTTTATCGACGCATTGATGATGATTTTATTGATCCCCTCACATTTCGAGCCGATTCATTGCTGGGCATCCCTGGGTTGATGGACGTGTATCGGGCTGGACGGGTAGCACTTGCAAACGCGTTAGGAACGGGAGTTGCAGATGATAAAGTAATTTACGCTTACGTTCCTAAAATCATTCGTTACTACCTTGACGAAGAGCCATTATTGTCCAATGTTCCGACTTATCTTTGTTGGGAGCCAGACCAGCAAAATTATGTTCTAGCAAACCTTGATCAACTTGTAGTCAAGCCTGCGGACGGCTCAGGCGGCTACGGCATGTTGGTTGGGCCTCACGCTACTGCCTCAGAGCGAGAAAATTTTGCGGAACGGATTAAGGCTAATCCACGAAATTACATTGCTCAGCCAACGTTATCTCTATCTCGTGTCCCGACTTTATTTGGCGATCGCTTTGAAGGTTGCCATGTCGATCTGCGTCCCTATATCCTATATGGCAAGGAAATCTACATCAATCCAGGTGGCTTAACGCGCGTTGCCCTCAAAAAAGGCTCTTTAGTCGTCAACTCTTCCCAAGGCGGTGGCAGCAAAGATACTTGGGTTGTTCAATAGCTCTTCCAACTCTAAACTCCAAAATTCCCTATGTTAAGCCGAGTCGCTGGTTCAATTTACTGGCTCAACCGTTACGTCGAACGGGCAGAAAACATTGCCCGATTCGTTGATGTTAATTTGAATTTGCTGTTAGATTCGCCTGTGGGCGTAGAGCAACAGTGGGCACCCTTGGTGATGACGACGGGAGACTTGGAGCTATTTAAGGAGCGTTACGGCACCGCCACCGCCGATAACGTGGTGCAGTTTTTAGCGTTTGACAGCGACTATCCCAACTCCATTACGTCTTGTTTGCGGCTAGCCCGCGAAAACGCGCGATCGGTACGCGAAATTATTTCCTCAGAAATGTGGGAGCGGGTAAATGCGTTTTATCTCATGGTTAAAGAAATCTCTCAGGCTCCACCGCTGTCACAGCTTCCTAGCTTTTTTGCCGAAGTGAAGTTAGCCAGCCACTTATTTGCGGGCGTGATGGATGCGACCATGACTCATAATGAAGGCTGGCATTTTGGACAACTGGGCAGATTTTTGGAACGAGCCGATAAAACTGCCCGCACCCTGGACGTTAAATACTTTATCCTGCTGCCTTCTGCCAAAGATATTGGCACGGCTCTTGACGAGCTTCAGTGGATTGCTTTACTTAAGTCTGCCAGCGGCTATGAAATGTATCGTAAATGCCAGCACCGCATTAGCCCTCAAGACATTGCCAAGTTTTTGATTTTAGATCGAGATTTTCCGCGATCGATTCAGTTTTGCCTCTTACAGGCAGAAAAATCTCTTTACCAAATTACCGAAACCACGCCTGGACGCTGGAGTAACGCTGCCGATCGAACTCTAGGAAAACTCCGATCTGAACTTGATTTCATTACCATTGAAGAAATTATTAAGCGAGGGTTACACGAGTTTTTAGATGATACTCAGATGCAGCTTAATCAGGTGGGGCGGGGCATTTTTGAAACATTTTTTGAACTGCAATCTGTGAGCTAATCTGTGATCTGATGTATCAAATTTCCCATATCACCACCTATACCTACGATCGCCCAGTCATCCTTGCTCCCCATGTGATCCGGCTGCGGCCTCGGAGCGATGTAGCACAAAGACTTTGCCAATTCTCTCTCACTGTTTCACCCAATCCCCACGGCATTTCAGAACTCGTTGACCTGGACGGTAATTCTATTATCAAAGTATGGTTCAAAGAAGTCGAAACGACCTCTCTTTCTATTCAAACTCTGTCCCAGGTTGAAACCTTTCGCACCAACCCTTTCGACTATTTGCTAGAACCCTGGGCAACTCAACTCCCGCTCGATTATCCCATCTCCTTATCCCGCCAACTTCATGCTTACCTGGGAGGACAATTTGCCGATCGCCTCGACCCGATCGCCACTCAACTCGCCCAAGAATTATGGCAGTTTGCAGAAGGCAATACCCTGGCGTTTTTAAGCGAACTTAATCAACGGATTTACACAACTTGTAAATATGCTATCCGTGAGACAGGCACCCCGTTCCCACCTGGCATCACCTGGTCTCAACAAATTGGCTCTTGTCGAGATGTGGCAGTTTTGTTTATTGAAGTGTGTCGCGCCATCGGTTTAGCGGCAAGATTTGTCAGTGGCTACCAAGAAGGAGATGCAGATAGTGGCGATCGCCATCTTCACGCTTGGGCGGAGGTTTATCTGCCGGGTGCTGGATGGCGCGGATATGATCCTACCCACGGATTAGCGGTGGCAGCGGGTTATGTGGCGCTTGTTGCTAGTGCGTCGGCTCAAAGTGCGGCTCCTGTAGAAGGTACCCTGAAGTCAGGCGCTCAGGCAACCCTAAACTATCAATTGTTAATTCAGAAAAACTGACTCAGAAATGTTGAGGAGATTTCGGCGAAAAATTACCTTTTTTGTCTGATTGGCTTACTTTGTTGAATTAACATCTTCTCAAAGCTCAGTGTTACAACTCCCAGCGTCACCACCAAAATTCCAACAATCTGCGCTAGCGAGAGAAATGTGCGTTCACCGGGGTTAATGATGACTGCCAAGAGCGCTGTTAAAGCAGGGCCACTCGCCGCAATAATCGAAGCGTGCGCCGCACCCATGAAACGAACACCAAAATTATTAAGCAGATAGCCGACTAAGGTTAAGCCTCCCAACATTAAACTGCCGCCGATAAGTCCTGCCCAATTGCTGGGTGGAGTATCAATACCGATCGCAATTAAGCTCAGACTACTTAGAACAAAAATAGTAGCAAACTGAATCAAACTAACTGGAATCGGATGGAGCTTCCGAAAACTGACTTGCATGGTGAGAAGATACAAAGCAAAGCAAACGCCAGAAACCATCGCTGCACTAATGCCTGTGCCCGACCAGTTTGATGCAGTTGCTTTAACCGTAGTGAGGGCAATTCCACAACTAATCATGATCATGACGAGAACGCGCAGAGACGTAGGGCGATCGCCAAACAACGCCCACGCTAAGGGCACCGTCACCAGCGGATACATAAACAAAATTGTAATTGCCACTCCCGGTCCCACTTGACCAATGGCAATGTAAATCATCACTTGCGACAAAAATAGAAAAAAACCACTGCCTATCACGCTGCTGATTAGCCGCCGATCTTTGGACAAGCAAAACGTTTTAACATCCTTCCAGACGGGTTTGTACAGCCTTGTTGCTAACCAAAACGCCATCAGTGGCACAACGACCAACATCCGTAGCCACAACAGCAGTAGCGAACTCCCTAAACTCTTGAGGCTAATGAACCCACCCACAGGCAACACGCCAAAAAGCTGACTTGGGTTGCCCACAATTCCTACTACCACGTTGTGCAACGAGAGTGCCACCGTAGACAGCAGGATTAAAATTAGCCCCAACTGAAACGACGAAAATTTTTGCGGTACCGCCGCCAATCTCTGAATGTGCTTAGGAATCTGAAAATGGTTTGAGATCTGGTCAACGCGCTGTCTCAGATTCTGCTTACTTAAGGGGCTGGGACTTAACCGTTCATTTTGGCGCATTGGGGCTTCGCCCGGTAGCTGAGTCTGTGTGCCCTGCGATCGCGCCATTTCTAGTTGCAGTTGCTGGCTAATTCGTCGAACCAAAACCTCCAGGATCGCCTCTCCCTGTTTTCCCATGTTTTGCATTCGGTCAATCTGCTGAGACAAGGAGCTTTGGTAACTGTTGAGGTCACTCCGTAGGGTTGTAAAAGTCCGGTTGAGGGTGTCATCGATCGCAGTGAGTTGGGGTGAAGCGATGCCTTGCGGAGATCTCGAAGCGATCGTGCCTTCATCGGCTGGCGAAACGTCTGAAAAAACCTGTAAGTCTGAAAAGGGATCAGCCTGACGCAGCTTTTGACTCAGGGCAACTTGCAAATGATTTGCCAGCGCCAGCGCCAACTGCTTCGCCCAAACTTGCTGCTGTTCCTGCTGCTGTCTCGACAAAATGACTTCATATTGAGACTGAGCAGCTTCATGCTGGTTCTGAAGCTTTTCAATTTCGTTAATCAGCCGCGACTTTTCGGTCTGAAGTCGTCGGACATCTTGTTGGAGATGGGTTACCACTTCTTGCTGTAAATCTTGCAAGTCCTGGGTCATTGTTCGTAGAAGGTCATCTGCACTTCTCGAACCTTCGGATGACTCGATGTTTTTGGGTAGATTTTCTAGCCGCCCCATTCCTGTCCAACCTCTTTGGTAAGCTCGTAAACAAATTGCCAGATCTAGCGGACTGCTTGTGATCGATCGCTTTTGACTGTCGATGATATCTCCAAACCTAGAAAATAATGCAAAACTCCAGATTTAATCTCAAGCCTCGTGCCGCTTCCCGCTTGCTCAAAGAGATTGTACCCAAACCAAACCTCCGATAGACGACCCCTACAGGAGGATGAAAAGTGGGAGGATGGAGGAACGCAATCATAGACCATTGGATGTTTAAGAGGAGATGAGGGAATGACCAGCAAACCTAAGATTATCGTGCTAGACGACGATCCTACTGGGTCGCAAACGGTTCATAGCTGTTTGTTACTTTTACATTGGGATGTAGAAACACTGCGCCTCGGGCTAGCCGACAAAGCTCCGATTTTCTTTGTGCTGACCAACACCCGATCGCTCCCTGCTGACCAAGCCCTAGCAACAACCCAAGAAGTTTGCCAAAACCTAAAAGCCGCGATCGCCGCTGAAAATATTTCCGACTTTCTTATAGTCAGCCGCTCTGACTCTACTCTGAGGGGACATTACCCCGTAGAGACGGATGCGATCGCCCAGGAACTTGGGTCTTTCGATGCTCATTTTCTGACCCCCGCATTCTTCGAGGGCGGACGGTTTACCAAAAACAGCATTCATTACTTGATTAAGCCTAACGGCGCGCCCACTCCCGTCCATGAAACAGAATTTGCTGAAGACTCTGTATTTGGCTACAGCCACAGCTACTTGCCAGACTATGTAGAAGAGAAAACCCAGGGACGCATTCCTGCCGCCGAGGTTGAGCGGTTTGTGCTCAGCGATATTCGCGCTGGCGTGCTGGAACGATTACTGGCTCTGCATAATAACTCATGTGTCGTGGTCGATTCAGAAACCCAGGCAGACATGAATCACTTTGCCGCAGATATTCTAGCGGCAGCAGCACAGGGCAAACGCTTCCTATTTCGTAGCGCCGCTAGTCTGTTAACCGCCCTGGCAGATCTGCCGCCCCAGCCCGTTGCTCCCGAAGATATGGCAATCTACACCCGCGAAGGCAAACCCGGAGCCGTCGTTGTCGGTTCGCACGTTCAAAAAACGACTGATCAGCTAGAGGAATTGCTAAAGCTTCCAGGAACAGAAGCCGTTGAGATCAACGTGGCGCAGTTATTAAAGCCTTCCTCTGAAAAACTTTTACTTCTAGACCGGACGTTGGAGCAAGTTAATGCCATTCATGCCGCAGGCAAAACTCCAGTTATTTTTACCAGCCGGAATGAATTAACGTTTGATGATGTTCAAACCCGCCTCGATTTTGGCTTAGCCGTTTCTGATTTATTAATGGATGTTGTCAAGGGTTTACCCCAAGACATTGGGTTTTTAATTAGTAAGGGTGGTATTACTTCAAATGATGTTTTGAGTACGGGGCTGGCGTTAACGACGGCCCGCCTATTGGGGCAAATTCTTCCGGGTGTGTCGGTGGTGTGTACGCCTGACCACCATCGGTTGCCTAATTTGCCTGTTGTGTTGTTTCCAGGAAATGTGGGCGATCGCCATGCTTTGGGCGCAGCCTATCAACGTCTGATCTCTCAACCGAGACATGAACAAACCTAAAACAAAATGAACTTAAAGCGAACCTAATTTTTCCAATAATTTTGTTCTGATGGTCATCATGCCGACTAATATGAAGTGTGCTGTTAGCGTCGGCGGGTTTGACATCTCAATGTATACTTACTTACCCAGTTAATTCATGAACTCCGATTCTCTCGTGACCGATTCCACCTTGGCAATGCCTCAAACTCCGGCACCTCCCCAAGCCCAAGTGCGTTTTAAGGGAGAGGAGGGGCGGTTGCTGTTGCTATTGCCGTCTGAGACAGAAGGCGGTTCGGCACTAACCTGGATGGAGGTTTGGCAGCAATTGAAGCAACGGCTGAATTCTGGAGAGCGGTTTTGGCAGCCCCAAACTCCGGTTCATCTCATTGCCCGCGATCGCCTCCTTGATGGTCGTCAGATTCAAGACATTGCCGATGCGCTCTCTAATGCCGAACTTCAGCTAAAGCGCGTGTATACCAGTCGCCGCCAAACCGCAGTTGCCGCTGTCACCGCAGGACTATCAGTCGAGCAGCATTCTCTCCTGACGCACCTCAATCAAACTGAAAACGGGCAGGCTTTAGCAGAGCCGCTCTACATTCAAACCACGCTGCGATCGGGCATTGAAATCCGGCATCCGGGCACCGTCGTCGTGTTGGGCGATACCAACCCTGGAAGCAGTATCATTGCCAATGGCGATGTGTTGGTGTGGGGGTCGCTGCGAGGTTTAGTTCAAGCTGGAGCAGCGGGTAACGCGAGTTGTATGATTATGGCGCTACGCATGGAACCGACCCAAATTCGCATTGCCGATTTTGTGGCTCGTGCTCCAGAAAGTCCGCCCAACCAGTATCATCCTGAGGTTGCCCATGTTAGCGGCGGCGGTATTCGGATCACGCGGGCGATCGACTTTTCTAAAAATCAGTTGACCAATGACTTAGTTTAAGTAAACTGTTTCTTTAACAAGCCCCCAAAGCCAAAATCAATCATTCATATCAGTAATCCATGAGTCGCATAATTGTTATTACATCGGGTAAGGGCGGAGTTGGCAAAACGACTTGCACAGCCAATTTGGGCATGGCGCTTGCTAAACGCGGACGCAAAGTAGCAGTCATTGATGCCGACTTTGGCTTAAGAAATCTAGACTTGCTGCTGGGGCTAGAAAACCGAATTGTCTATACGGCGGTTGAGGTTTTAGCAGGCGAATGTCGGCTTGATCAAGCTTTGGTTAAAGACAAGCGTCAGCCTAATTTAGCCCTCTTGCCTGCTGCCCAAAATCGGACAAAGGAGGCAGTTACTCCAGATCAAATGAAGAAGCTGGTGGCGGCTTTAGCTCAGTCTTACGACTATGTGCTGATTGATAGCCCTGCGGGAATTGAAATGGGCTTTCAAAATGCGATCGCCCCAGCTAAAGAAGCGATTATCATCACGACTCCCGAAATTTCGGCAGTTAGAGATGCCGATCGTGTTGTCGGGCTACTCGAAGCCAACGACGTGCGACGAATGCACCTGATTGTCAACCGTCTTCGTCCTGCCATGGTCGAAAAAGACATGATGATGTCGGTCAAAGATGTCCAGGAAATTCTGTCGATTCCGCTGTTGGGTGTGGTGCCCGATGATGAAAAAGTAATTATTTCGACCAACCGAGGCGAACCGCTGGTGCTAGCCCAAGAGGGTTCTTCGCTGGCAGGTATTGCTCTCAACAATATTGTTCGACGCTTAGAAGGGGAGCGAGTGCCACTTTTAGACCTTAACGTGCCTGATGATTTGCTTTCACGGGTTCGTCGGTTTTTCAAGGGTTCGCGAAGCTAACAGTGAAGTGCAACAGAGGCGTTCTATGGGAGCGTCTCTGTGATTTTTAAAGATAAAGTCATGATATTTATCCACTCCTATTATTTCATTTTTCAAGAGTTTTCCTATGCCCATCAACAGCAACATGATTAGCGAACTCCTAGACCGAATTTTCTCTCGCGGTAATTCTGAGAACAGCCGCCAAACGGTCAAGCGACGGTTGCAGTTTGTTTTAGCGCACGATCGCTCTGACCTTAACCCAGCAATGGTTGAGAAGATGCGGAGGGAAATTCTAGAGGTTGTGGCTCGATACGTAGAAATTGATCCTGATGAATCAGAGTTTTCGCTAGAAAGCGACCAACGAACCACTGCTTTGATTGCAAATTTACCGATTAAACGGGTCAAGCCAGAAGCGGTAGGTTTCACGCCTCTCGTTACACCCAATGATGCGTTGAATGATCTGGCGACAAATCTGGCGACAAATTCAGCAAGCGAATCAACCGCAACTCAATCGAATTCATCAGAAACCATACCTGAGCCTCAGCCCAAACCCAAAAAGCCAGAAGATGAAGCCCCTTCCCTAGACCCGTTGGTAAATTTATCTGAGCCAGCGATCGTGACTTCTGAACATGAGAGGTCACCCAGTTAGAATGGCTCTATGCTGCAAATTTCTAAAACTGTAACAATTCCTGCCCACGAAATCGAAACCACTGCAATTCGATCGCAGGGCGCAGGCGGGCAAAATGTGAACAAAGTGGCATCCGCTATTCATTTACGCTTCGACATTAAAGCCTCTTCGCTGCCTGAGGTTTACAAAGAACGACTTTTGCAGCTAAGTGACCAACGCATTACTAAAGACGGCGTAGTGGTCATTAAGGCACAAGAACATCGCAGCCAAGAGCAAAACCGTGAGGAAGCGCTCAGACGGCTGCAAGAATTAATTAAAAGTGCGATCGCTGTCACCAAAAAACGCAAGCCCAGTCGCCCTAGTCTAAGCGCTAAGAGAAAGCGTTTAGACAGTAAAGCAAAACGCGGACAGATTAAGACGATGCGCGGCAAAGTGGACGAATAAGCCAGAGAAATAACCCTTGGGGGTCATGGCGAGAAGCAGGGCTTTCTTCCACAATGGCTAATAACAGCGGCAGGTTGAGTGCGCTGCTACCGGGTAGTCTGTATCAGCAAAGATGAAGGGAAGCCAACTTTGCCGGGTACAGATTGCCCATTCTTAACATTGCAACCATTCTTACTTGTCTTAACCCTTTGGAGCCATCAAGGGCTATTTCCCATGTCTAAAACTTCTCCAGCTTTTGCACCCATAAAGCCAAGCTTTGTTACAGTCGGAATTGCAATAACGGCGATCGCCTGCTGGTATTCGGTGAATGTATCGCAACTTCAGCCATTAAATGAGATAGGAGAAGTAACCAAAACCCAAATCAAAGAAACCCAAAAATCTTCTACAACTGTTGCGGTACCTGAAGGCTGGCGGACTGAGAATCTGGCAGAAGGCGTTACAGCCTACACGTTACCTGCTCAGTATAAAACAGAGCTTGAGTACGATGCTGTAAATAACGTAGATACCTTAGATTTAAGACTAGATGGAACACGGTATCCTTACGTTAGTGATATCTCTCAATCAGATTTAACTCAAGATCCTCATCATCCAAATCACTATTTTTGGAAAGGTGTGTGGCAAGGCGAAGGATACAACCGAGTACTCGATCGAAACCATCAGTTAGTTGCGGAACGAGAGAACAGTGTTGACATACATCTCAGCATTTCTTTGGATACTAGTGTTACCGATGCAACGAAACCTAATTTAATTATTACCGTTAAAAGTGATCAGGATGAGACAGCGCAGTTAACGAATATTTCAGCCTTTCGGATTGATTCAGAAACAGGCAAAACTCTCGATCGCCGAGACTTTGCTCAGTTGCCGCCTGTGTATGAAGTAACAGCTAGTCGCAATGGAGGATATGCGGGCACAGAGATCAAAGCATTGGAGCCATTAGGAACAGTTACGTTTGCTTATCACGTGTCTGCTGAACAGGTGCAGCAAAACTTGCCAATTCGATTAACTGCGGTCAATCGCCTATTTACTGAACGGCAGCAAGAGATTTATGATCTTCAGGCAAAAGGCTGGGTTGTAAAAGAAGTTCCGGCTCCCAGTTATTAAAAAACTAAGGTGTGGAAGAGGGAGACATAGGCGTAGGGATTTCAATGATCATCGGATCATCTAAATTATTCTCTAAAGGGCGATCGCTGTTAGTCAATGTTTGTTGAACGGGAGATGCGATCGGTGAGGGCAAAGACTCGTGAATACTTTCAGAAATAATTTCAGAAGCGTTCTCGGGTAAGTTCTCGGCAACATTCCCGGAAAAGTTTCTAGGAATATCATTAGGAACAGCTTCAGATTGATTAAGTTGTTCAGTCCGAGCTTTGACTCCAGTTTGATAAAGTTGATAGCGCCATTCGTTAATATGTTCATTCGCCTGTTCATAGAGAGCACTACCCCAGGTAATTTCGTGAGCTTCATCAATAGCAGCTTGAAGGGATTCAGGATCGCCCTTGCTAGCAAGGCTGGTGGCGCGATCGAGGCGCGGACGATTTTCTAGGGTTTCGACTTGGCGCTGAAGTGTTGAAATCAGTGCTTGTGCTTCTTCGTAGTGAGGCGTGCCATAGAAGACAAATTGCGCCTCGGCAATGCCATTTCTGAGGGCAGATGGGTCGCTGGATTGGGCGAAAGATTTAGCTTTTTGAAGACGAGCCTGAGATTGGGCAACTTGCGAGTACTGAAGCTTGTTGATCGTTTCTTTGAGTGCATCGGGTTTAGGCTTGATAACATGAGTCGAGGTGACTTGCCATTCGCTGCTTTCTTTTGCCAATTGGAGCGATCGCATTAGTTCAGCATATTTCACTGTTTCCCAATAGCGATTATCAAGATGTAGCAACTTTCTAGCCAGGGTCAGGACAGAATACCACTGGCGTTTTTCAATTTGCTCTTCAGCTTTTTGGTAAAGGCTTTCGGCTTTTGCCCAAGTTGTTTGCCAATGGTCAATGTTACGCTCGGCGAGGCGATACGTCCAAATGCCCCGTGGAATTTTTTGGGCAATGTTGACGGCAAAATTCAGGTCGCCATCTTGATAAGCCGCTTCAGCAAGGCGGAGGGTCGTTTGAGAAAACTGTTCAATGAGGCGATCGCCTTCTGAACGCAAAGGATCTTCGAGAGCAATACTGTTGAGCAAACGAATAGACTGATGCAAATCTTCGGGGGTTTGGCGGTTACCCAACTCTTGAGCGCAGTAGAGGCGAGTTGCCGAGGAGGCATCTGCCCAAGAAATCACCCAACAGTTAGGCAGATCAGGCAGCCAAAAAAGCTGCGTCGATGCCCAAAGAGCAGCACTCCCTGGAAGCATGATAGAAACAGCAGCCCATAGCTGCCAATGAACGCGTTTCAAGCCAGAAAAATGTTGGGCAATGGGGAGAGGAAAGTGCATCATGGCAGAATTTGAACAGCCCGTGAAAAACTTGTGGGGCTAGTGTTCCCTCTCCAAGCAGCAGTTGATATCGCTGACTACAAAAAATTAGCTTTCCTATTCAGAGCTTCGGCATTGCTGGATGAAAGTATGAATCTAAATTAAAGCCCCTCTCCTGAAGGAAAACTAAACTCTTATCCCGCGATTTAGCAACGCCAGAGCTTCTAGTGTCTGACTTTAGGCGCATTAAGAATACTGGAATTGCGCACTTGAGACAATGATAAGATGGGGGGTTTAAAAGCGATCGCTTGTTAGCCACAATACACCCATTAGGAGTTGCTACTAGCTAAGATAAAGCGCTACTGTTTAGAGTGCGTTTAACAAAGCGGACTTATGTGATATCTTTTCTGATGAATCATTCCACAATGACAACGACGGCAACTTCAATTTCTCAAAAACTTCCAACTCTGCTGCTAGGCATCTTTGCAGGTCTGACCGCTTGCAGCAATAACCTGGAGGTTGGCGCTCTTGAGACTTCTATTAAAACAGAACTTGAAAAACAGGGCGGCATTATCGTCCAAGCCGTCGCCTGCCCCAAAGATTTACCCAAGGCTGAGAATACATTTTTTCAGTGCAAGGGAACGCTGCTGCCGCAGGGTGAATTTGTGGTAGCCGTTGAACAAGAAGATGAGGCAGGCAAATTAAAGTGGGAAGTCCTTAACTCTAGTGGGCTGCTAAATCTACCGCGACTGGAAAAGCGCCTGCAAAAAGAAGTAGGCACTGAAATTGGTGCTGAGCCTACCATCAAGTGCAGCACTGGCACCCGGCAATATCGCTCGACTAAACCGGGAGATAGTTTTGAGTGCAAAGTGACCAACGGTAAATTGACTAGTCCGCAAGGACAGATTGATAAGCTGGTGATCAAAGTCGATGCACAGGGTAATGTCAACTGGCAGCAATATCGAACTATCCAGACGATCGCCACTTCTCCTTCACCCGGAGCAGCGCTACCAGGGTCATCGGCTGCTGCCAAGACTCCTGCAACTGATTCCAGCGCTCCTAGCCCGGTGTCTACGGCTCCCTCTCCCACTGCCAAAAGCGCGGAAGACTTACTGAATGCACCTAATGCAACCGATGGATTTGATTAACTCCTAACCTAAATCTCATTAAAAAAATATCTATTTCATCAGAAAAATATCGACCTTAACCTTCTATTACTATTCTCGCTATCATTTGTTAACCAGCCCCCTCAGAGGTATCAGTTATCCTAACGGAGGAATGGTTGTTGCCCCTTTGCTAGCGATGTAGCGCGTTCACTCCTGCTGTATTTCTCCCCTTAACTCTTACCTCATGTCAAACGTATACGAATTTTTGAAAACGGGTGGTCCTACCATGATTCCGATGGCGGGATTATCGATCATGGCGCTTGCTTGTGGATTTGAACGCGCAGGATTTTGGTATCGATTACTGACTAAAGAAGACAAAATTGTTCGGGGCGTTTTGGAAGCAGCGCACTATGATTTAGCTGAGGCTAGGGCGATCGCTGAGCGAGAGAAAGATCTGCCAATTGGACGGTTTTTAGTGGCACCCTTAAAGCTGAGGCAAGCTACACCAGAAACTTTTCGGTTGGCAATGGAAGCCGCTGCTGACAAAGAATTTATTCAAATGCGCAAGGGCGATAAGCTCTTAGAAACCGTCATTGCAATAGCACCTCTTTTAGGATTATTAGGAACAGTGACCGGTTTAATTGCGACTTTCTCTAACCTCAATATTGGCGGCGGTGGCAGTGGCGATCAGGCAACTAAGGCGGCGGCTGGAATTGGTGAAGCGTTGCTGACTACAGCCGCTGGCATGATGGTGGCGATCGTGGCTTTGGTCATTTTTCGAGTGTTGGTGACTCTGCAATCTAATCAAATGGACTACTTTTCTGAAGTGGGTTCTGAGCTAGAGTTAATTTATCGCCAGGAATGGTATGAGCCTTCTCAAGATCCTGCCGATAACTTACCAGCCCCCTCATCTGTTGCAGTAGGCACTGAACGCTGATGAGACTTAAGAAAAGCAGGGATTCTAACAAACTGCCAGAGATGAACTTGGTACCCATGTTAGATGTGCTGATGACCGTTTTGACGTTCTTCATCATCGTATCAATGACGTTGGCAATTGATAAAACGATGGAGGTGCAATTGCCTAGCAATGCAAGCCCTACTCCGTCGCCTTCTCAAAAAGAGCCAGACCCCCTCGTGGTGGAAATGACAAAACAGGGGTTAACCATCAAAGACCAGCCCGTTACGCCCCCCCAGCTTATGCCCCAAGTTAAAACCTATTTAGTTCAAAACCCCAAAGGTTTTGCCGTTCTTCGCGCCGATCCGCAAGTGCCTTACGAACAGGTGATTCGGGTTTTGGGCGAAATGCAAAGCGTAGGGGGCGATCGCGTTTCCCTTGCCCTCGATTAATGCTGCTTACCCAAAGGTTCTTCCATGCGCTCTAGAAACCGCCGCGATCGCCACAGAAGCTCAGAGCTACCCGAGATTAATCTTGTGCCGATGATGGACGTGTTAATGACCATTCTGACGTTCTTTATCATCATCTCTATGTCTCTGACGGGGCAGCAGCTTTTAAGCATCAACTTACCGCAGTCTACGGCTGAAGAATCGGAGCAAGACCCAGAGGAAGAAGCTCCGCAGCAAAAGCTAGTTGTGGGATTAAGCGATAAAGGACAGGCTTTTATTGGCAAGCAACATATTACGCAAGATGGTTTGGCAAAGCAAGTCGGCGATTTTCTCACTGAAAACCCTGAAGGCGTAGTAATGCTGAAAGCCGATCGCCGTTTGGACTTTAAGGCAGTGGCAGATTTGTTAAGGACATTGCGAGATATTGGCGGCGATCGCGTGCTTCTAGGAATTGAGCAACCCACCGAACCAGCAGCCAGCTAGTTTGCGATCAAAGGACTAAACATTGCTAAACGATAAATTTGCTCGGAGCCCCTTTCCTTCAGGAGAGGGGTTGGGGAGAGGTCTATCTCGCTGCATTATCTGATTAAACCTCACCCTAAATCTTTTTTTAAAGGGAAAGGGGAACTAGATTTCAAGCCCTAATTTGGTGCCTTACTCCAGAAAATTATTGCTGCTGAGCCATTTGTTGTCGGCACAATACTTAAGAATCCTGTGACCCCATCCCGGCTAATTTGATAAAGAGAGCCACCCCCATACGTTCCTTTGGGTGTCACCTGATAGTATGCTACCTCTAATCTTGGAGCAATATCGGCATAAGCATCATCTGGCGATCGCCCAGAAGCAATGACTGCCCGTTCCACGCCTTGTAACAGCTTTGCAACGCCCCCTTGCTGGTAATCTGCTTCACTGAGTACTTCTGCGTAGAACGAAGCTGGCTCAGTTAGCAAATTAGGATTATCAATTTCTTCCCAGCCATTGCTCACCTCAACATCGGGGATCGGGACAACTGAAGTCAGGTCGGAGTAAAAGCTTTGTTCTTCAGGGCTAACCACATTTTGACCCGCAGCCACTAAATCTTTCGGTAGGGGCGCATCGCTGACCAGAATTGTAGTTCCGGCTCCGGCGGCATTAGGAATGAGCGTTAAGTATTTGGTTTGACCGTCTTTTGATGAAATCTGATAAACGGCTCGTCCGGTTGCAGCAGCCTCAGTAGATTGCACAACAAAGCCTTTGGTTTTAAGTTGTTGTTGAAACCAGCCCTCGACTTTAGCAAGCGGATCGGTTGTCTTCTTGCTGAAGGGATCAAAGGCAGGAGGCAAATCAAACGACCCTGCAACGGCACCAGGGTAGTCAAAAACCTTGTCAAATGGGTCGACCGTGTCGGGCTTGGAAGCCGCCTCAGGCTGAGTCGACGCCTGTGAGGGTGCTGCTGGAACCGGGAGGGTTGTTCTGGGTACAGTGGATGATCTCACTGCAACGCGAGGCTTGACTGCTGCGACTTTAGGCGCTGGTCGAACGATAGTGTTATTTTTAGGTGCTAATTGCGTTAACTTAATGGCTTCTTCTTCTTTAGGCTTCTCGGTTATGGGCTTTTCAGACCCAGTTGGAAAGAATAGAATTAGGGCGTGCAAACCCACTGAGGCTAGAAACATGGGGCGAATGAGCGATCGCCAAGGAATCTGCATTTTCTCGAGTTGCACATTCTTTAAGGGATAAGACCAAGACATAGTTAGATGGGGAGTGAGGGTAGGAGATAGGAAATTAGAAGTAAAAAAGCAACTGTAGAATCTAACTAAGTCAATGAGATAGACGTAGCTTAAAGGCGTAAGAATCTATATTTAGGCTATAGCCGAGACTTACGTATTTCTATCGTATTTCTGTCTATGACATAGTAAAGCAAAACCCTTTATTTTGGGCGGAGCTACTGTCAAAGATTCTGTAAAGCCTCTCTAGTGAAAGCTTCTAGTTCTGAAGTAAAAAACGGTAAGTAGCAAATAAGCGACTTAATATATTCTTAACTGTTTTTTAAATAAACGATAACAACCAGAGACTACTTAACAGTAAGAAGTAGAAATTTAAACCCTCTTCGTCATTATTTTAAATAATCTTAAACAGTATTTAATCAGTCGATTAATTATGCTTAACCGTTACAGAGGTAACTTTGTAACGGTTAGATTATTTTAGCCATTCAAAGATTTTTTGTGCACCTGGAGTGAGGATAAATAATGATAGTTTCTGCGCGTGCCTTCCGTCGTACGGTTGCTGTAACAGCTTTTGCAGCAGCGCTGACAGTGAGTCCTCTGCTGGCGGCGATCGCCCAAGCACTGACCTTGAATGGAGCAGGGGCAACTTTTCCTGCACCTTTGTATGAGCGTTACTTTAGAGATTTTAGAACGGCTACGGGTGGTTTCCAGGTCAACTACCAGGCAGTGGGTAGCGGTGCTGGAATTCGTCAAACAGTAGCGGGTACGGTTGATTTCGGCGCTAGTGATGCAGCCATGACCGATGCTCAGATTGCGCAAGTGAGCCGGGGCGTTATTCTCGTTCCCACCTCAGGTGGAGCCGTTACTCTGGCATACAACTTGCCCGGAGTGACCAACTTGAAAATTTCTCGCGCAGTCATGGGCGGCATCTTTTCTGGTCAAGTTACCCGTTGGAATGATCCCAAGATTGTTGCAGATAACGCGGGTGTTACTCTACCCGACTCGCCCATCAAGCCCGTAGTTCGGGCAGACAGCAGCGGCACCACATTTGTATTTACCAATCACGTCAGTGCCGTCGATCCTTACTTCAAAGGCAGAATTGGAGTCGGTACTGCCCCTAACTGGACGATTAATCCAATTAGAGGCAGAGGCAATTCAGGGGTTGCAGCGCAAGTTCAACGGACTTCGGGTTCAATTGGTTATGTTGAATTAGCGACTGCAAAGCAAGCTAATTTGACCATGGCTTCGGTTCAAAATAAGAAGGGCGACTTTGTTGCTCCTACTTTAGAGGCAACTGAGGCTGCGCTAGCCAGTTTGACTTACCCCGATAACTTCCGCGTATTTGCCAACGACCCCGAAGAGGGTTACCCCATTGCTGGGTTAACCTGGATCATGGTTTACAAGAAGTATGCCACCGCTGAACAAGCCGATGGCGTGAAGAAACTGGTGCAGTGGATGCTGACCGAAGGGCAGAAGCTCAACAATGAATTGGATTACACCAAAGTTCCTGAAAGCATTGCTCAAAGGGCAATCCAAACAGTGAATAGCGAAGTCACTGTAGGTCAGTAATATTTCTCATTCCCAGCCAGTGGCTGGGAATGAGAAAACGAAGGAAATCATGAGCGACTCATCTGAATTGAAAATTGATATCACCACTCCTGATGGTGTTGAGCTAGACCGAGGATTTACTTGGCTAGTTAAAGGCTTTGCTTTATGCACAGTGTTTTTATTGTTTTGGATGACCTGGGTTATTCTCAGTGCAGCCATTCCAGCCATTCAAACGTTTGGGCTGGGCTTTTTTTTGAGTCAAACGTGGGATGTTGGAGCGCTAGTATTTGGAGCGTTGCCCTACGTGTATGGCACGTTAATGACTTCTATCATTGCGTTAGTGATTGGCGTTCCTATTGCGATCGCCGTTGCGTTAGTTACCAGCGAAACGTTTCTGCCAATCTGGGTGCGATCGCCCCTTGCCGCGCTAGTTGAATTAATCGCCGCAATTCCCAGTGTCATTATCGGCTTATGGGGATTTTTTGTTCTGATTCCCTTTATTGATCCCGTTCAACTTTGGATATTTAAAGTCCTAGGATGGATTCCTCTCTTTGGAACAGAACCAACGGGTGGACAGGGCAGCATTTTTGTAGCAGGCGTGATTCTTGCCATCATGATTTTGCCGACGATCGCCACCATTAGCCGAGATGTGTTAACCGCGATCCCCACAGAGATCCGAAGTGCATCCAGGGCGCTAGGCTCTACTCATTGGGAAACGCTGTTTCGAGTCGTTTTGCCGACCGCAGCACCCGGTATTCTGGGCGCAATTACTCTGGGGTTAGGGCGCGCAATGGGAGAAACGATGGCAGTGACTTTGGTGATTGGAAATTCGCCGCAGTTCACGGTGTCATTGCTGAATTTAGGGGCAACGATTCCTTCGGTTTTGGCAAATCAGTTTGCTGAGGCATTGGATACTTTGCACATTGGGGCGCTGATGTATTTGGCGTTAGCATTATTTGGGCTGACGCTGCTTGTCAATATTGCTGCGGTCATGATTGTTAGAACCTTGGAGCAGCGATAAAGATGCAAACCACTTCAGAAGAAAACCTTTCCCTGGAAGAAGATTTAAGGGCAGACTTGCCGATTAAACGACAGCTTTTTAGCTACGGCATGACGGCGATCGCTCTGCTTCTAACGGCTCTAGCCATTCTGCCGCTGTTTTCCATTTTGTTCTCAATTCTGCAACAAGGATTGCCCCAATTAAATTGGCAAACCTTTACTACGCTGCCATCGCCTACCGGGTCAGTGGGTGAACCGGATGGGTTTGGTAATGCTATTATTGGCACGGCAGTGATGGTTGGAATTGCCTCTTTAATTAGTATTCCAATTGGCATCATGACGGCGATTTTTCTAGCGGAGTTTAGCCAAGGATCGGCGATCGCGGGTTTTGTTCGGTTTGTTGTGACCATTCTTAGCGGCGTTCCTTCTATTGTCGTGGGCGTGTTCGCGTATGGTGTGATTGTGCTGACGACTAAAGAATTTTCGGCGTTGGCGGGTAGCTTTGCGCTGGCGGTTGTGATGTTGCCTATTGTGGTGTTATCAACTGAATCGGCGTTGTTGTTGGTGCCCACGGCGCAAAAGTTGGCTTCGGCAGGGCTGGGGGCAAGTCGGTTTCAGACGACGTTTAAGGTGGTCTTAGCGTCGGCATTGCCGGGAATTATGACGGGTATTTTGCTGGCGATCGCCCGTGCGGCTGGCGAAACTGCACCGCTGATTTTCACGGCGCTCTTTAGCACCAGTTGGTTTGACAATTTACTCAGCCCCACGTCTTCGCTTTCTGTCCTGATTTATAACTACATCAGCTCAGGTTTTGTTGAAAAATATAATATGGCTTGGACGGCGGCTCTAGTGCTGCTTGGGCTAATTATGTTACTCAATCTTTCTGCTCGGTTGCTCACTCGTAAAAAGCTATAGATTAATGCCTTATTCTGAACCTGATGATTCCACATCCCTCTATTCTGATGCCCCTGCTGCAATGCGGGTGGCAAACCTGAGCTTTTCCTATGGCACTCGTTTAGTGCTAGAAGGGGTGACGATGCCCATTGCCCAGAAGCACGTGACCGCCATTATTGGCCCTTCTGGCTGCGGCAAATCAACTTTTATCAAATCTCTGAATCGCATTGGTGAGCTAGAAACTCAGGTAAAAGTGAAGGGGAAAGTAGAGTTTTTTGGACAAGATATCTACAGCCCCGAGGTCAACATTAATCGGTTGCGTCGTCAAATTGGCATGGTGTTTCAAAAGCCTAACCCTTTCACCATGAGCATTTACGATAACGTGGCGTATGGGGTGCGCGTGTCGGAGTCTCTGCCAAAGCGGGCGCTGGATGAAGTGGTAGAGTCGGCGCTGGTGGGTGCGGCGCTGTGGAATGAGGTGAAAGATTATTTGAATAAGTCGGCGTTGGGGCTTTCGGGAGGGCAGCAGCAGCGGCTTTGCATTGCGCGGGCGCTGGCAATTAAACCCAAGGTGCTGTTGATGGATGAGCCGTGTTCGGCGCTTGATCCGATCGCCACTTCAAAAATTGAGGAGTTAATTCATTCGCTCCGTTCGGAGTTAACGATCGCGATCGTGACTCACAATATGCAGCAGGCAGCGCGCATTTCTGATTACACTGCATTCTTTAGCACTGATGAAAGCCAGATTGGGCAAATGGTGGAATTTGGCACCACAACTCAAATCTTTAAAGGGGCGATCGATGGGCGCACGCGGGATTATGTCGAGGGTCGATTTGGTTAGGGCGTTTGAACTTTTGGTATTCCTTAACAAAAGTATGATTTGCTCTCATCCTTTTGCTAAGGAGTTGCGTGAAAATAAAACCCTAATAGGATGCATTGACTTATCAGCCCCCTAAGGGAGTTGCAATTAAATAACGCCCCGAACCGCCCCCTAAATCCCCCATTCTGGGGGACTTCCGAACCTGTCAAAGTCCCCCAGAATGGGGGATTTAGGGGGCTGATAAGTCAATGCATCCCATTGGGGTGTTATTTAATTGCAACTCCCTTGGCACTGCCCAATTCTTAAAGGAACAGGCGCGATCGCATTGCATCGGGTCGCGATCGCATTGTGTCGGGTCGCAATGGCATTGCATCGGGTCGCAATGGCATTGCATCAACTCACATTGGTATTGCATTGACTCACAATCACATTGTGTTGAGTAACAATCGCATTGCAGGCAGCGCAATTCAAATGTTGAGCGGTAACAATGGCATAGGAGCGTGCGCGATCGCATCGGCGGGGCTACGGCATAGATACACGGTAGCCCCTGAAGCTCTGCCTACCTCACCAAGACGCTCATGTACTTACCATTGGCAAACGGGGCTGGAATAATCGGCGTGAAATGGACACGCGCTGCTTCGCAGATACCGCAAGGGTCGCTGGCGATCTTTTTAACGTAAAACTCGTTGATTAAATGCGTCACCTGCTCCCGTGTGCCAACAATCTACACCTGCGCTTTATCGCCATGGGCAACGGGCAGCAGTTCGTTGAACTCTGTACTCATACTATTTCCCTCGCTAATGTTGGTTGAGAAGAAAAGCTTAAGGCGTGGTATTCCTAGACCACTTGTTTAACATTAGCGAGGTGAAACGATAAAATCGCTACAGCCTAGCTTTCTGCTACCTCAGAAAGTCAGGTTAGCTGGTTAGTTGTGTTACTAGCACTTCTAGCCAGCGTCCTCACCTTAAGCCTGTTTACTGGTATCAAAACTAAAAACCAGTGTTGATTAGCATAAGGGCAAAGCCAGCGTTAACACAAGTATTTGAGAGTAGATGTTAGCGTTGTTAAATGAAAGAACGTAAGCGATCGGGCAACTCGGAGCAGAGAACAAAATCTTCTCATTGCTCAACAACTTGGCTACAACGGCGATCGCACTACGGAATCCTAAGAAGAATTTAGGGAGTTGCGTGAAAATGAAACTCCAATAGGATGCATTGACTTATCAGCCCCCTAAATCCCCCATTCTGGGGGACTTCCGAACCTTTCAAAGTCCCCCAGAATGGGGGATTTAGGGGGCAATTCGGAGTGTTATTTAATTGCAACTCCCTTGGCACAGAAAATATAGGCGTTGCTGAATTGTAGTATGAAAATCCGGTTCCCCTGCCCTCTTAGGGAAGGGGCTAGGGGTTAGGTTGAGTCGGCAGCGAGATAGACCTCTCCCCCAACCCCTCTCCTGAAGGAAAGGGGCTTTGAGCAGATTCATACTCTCATTCAGCAATGCCAAAATATACATAGTCGAAAAACTGCCTAGAAACAAGGAGCGATCGCAGTGTAGCTAGATCGATCCTTGTGATTTCATCATAAGTTTCATCATAAATTTCATCCTGTAAGATGCACATCGCCTCACTGCCCAACAACTTAACGACAACGGCGATCGCTCAACTTACTCACAGAATCTTTTTTAGTCTGGTTATTGCATCGTACTATACTATCCAAAGAGAAGTTACGTCGATACCATAAGCCTATGAGTAGAAAGACGCGATCGTCTCGTAAACCATTGCTCCAGCCTTCAACCCGGTTGATTTCATTAAGCGCGGTTGCGGTAGTCTTGTTGCTTTGGTTCATAGCTAGTTCTCTCCAGTGGGTGTCGCCTTTGTTTCTGCCTGCACCTCAGGTAGTTTGGGCAGCATTTTTCAACATTTTTCAGCAAGGCTACAAGGATCAGCCTCTTTGGCTGCATGTGTTCGCCAGCCTGAATCGTTTGTTTTGGGCATTTTTACTAACCGTTGCCACTGCGATTCCCTTAGGATTACTCAGTGGTTGTTCGCGCAACGTTCAAGCCCTTCTTGATCCGTTCATTGAGTTTTATCGACCACTACCGCCCCTGGCTTACTACACCCTGTTGATCATTGGGCTAGGCATTGAAGATCAGTCTAAGATTGCTCTGCTTTATCTAGCAGGATTTGCGCCGCTTTATCTGGCAGCCCTGGCAGGAGTCAAAAAAATTCCTGGCGATCGCATTAACGCGGCTCGTTCTTTGGGTGCATCTTGGGTGCAGGTTTTTACCCATGTTATTTTTCCTTCTAGCCTGCCAGAGCTATTTACCGGACTGCGAACGGCGATCGGGTTTATGTATACCACCTTAGTTGCGGCTGAAATGGTTGCTGCCGTTTCGGGGTTAGGGTGGATGGTTTTAGATGCCAGCAAGTTTTTGCGGAGTGACGTGATGGTTGTCGGAATTTTCCTAATGGGAGGAATAGCCATGTTAATAGATGGAGGAATTCGATGGATACAGCATCGCCAGATCCCTTGGATGGGACGCGAATAAGCGATCGCAGCAACCATTACCAAAAGATTTGCAGCAACGTTTAGTCTTTAGTCAATGAGCAGCCCATAAGAGGATGTCTGAGAAGTATCAAGAATTCTTACACTCGCCCCCCAACCTCCCATTCTGGGGGACTTCCGCACCAGTCCTCCTTCAAAGTCCCCCAGAATGGGGGATTTAGGGGGCAGATCGGATAACAATCTAGACCTCTCAGACATCCTCTAAGATTCAGCACACACTCAGAAGGATAAGGCAAGAATGATGATTCAAAATTGGCTCAGTCGCATCGTCTATCGTCGTCAGTTTAGCCTTCTACTGGGGATCCTTTCTCTAGGCATGGCGCTGACCTTTTCAGCTTGCTCTCCCAGTTCTACAGGAGTCGTTACTTCGCCCAGCAACAGCACCGACCCCGCCGAAATTCGCATTGGCTACCAAGTCATTCCCAACGCAGAACTGTTGGTGAAAGCGATGGGCACTGCCGAAAAAGCTTTTCCTAATTCCACGGTGAGTTGGAAATCGTTTGACTCCGGACGGGATGTCAACACCGCAATGGCAGCAAACGGTCTGGATTTAGGGCTGGTCGGTTCTACAGGCACTTCCATTGGCATTGCCAATCAACTCCCTTATCAGGTTTATTTTATTCAAGATGTGATTGGCGACAACGAGGCGTTGGTTGTCAAAGGCGAAATCAAATCTTTGGCTGATCTGAGGGGCAGAAAAGTTGCGGTTCCTTTTGGCTCAACGACGCACTTTAGCTTGCTTTCTGCGCTCCAAGAACTAGGACTAAACCCCAAGGAAATTACCATTTTGGATATGCAGCCTCCTGACATGCTGGCAGCGTGGCAGCGGGGTGATATTGATGGTGGATTTGTTTGGCAGCCTACGTTGAACAAAATGATTAGTGCGAAAGGCTCGGTTTTATTGTCTGCTAAAGATCTTTACCAAAAAGGAATTATTACCGCCGACGTTGGGGTTGCCCACAAGGACTTTATCGCCAAACATCCGGCAACGTTGCAAAAGTATGTGGCACTGTTAGATGAGGCTGTGTCATTTTATCGGGAGCAGCCAGAAGCGGCGGCAGCGGCGATCGCTCCTGAGTTGGGTCTTTCACCTGCTGCCAGCCTTCAGGTTATGAAAGAATTGGTCTGGCTCAATTCCTCCGAGCAAGCCAATGGAAAATACCTGGGTTCTGCTGAAAAACCCGGAGCCTTTGCCAGCGTGCTCAGAGATTCAGCAGCTTTCATGAAAGCCCAAGGCGCAATTCCAACTGTTCCTGGTCTGGAGGTTTTTAAGGCAGGCATTTACAGTGGTGGCTTAGCGAAGTAGTGTGTTCCTTCATCTTCAGTCTTTCTCCCGCCAGGAGAAAAGAGCCAGACTTTAAAGTCCCTCTCTTTTGGGGAGAGGGATTTAGAATGAGGGCGATTGAATAGTTTAGAACCAGATCACTTGCGATCGCGGGGTGCCATGACTCAACGTTTTTCCTCAACTCATGATGCTGTTCCTCTCACGAGCCGTAATTCCCTGCTACGTCTACGCGGAGTTAGTTTGAGCTATCCAGTCGATCGTCGATCGCAGCAAACTACCGAAGTTTTGAGGAACATTGACTTAGAAGTGAGGCAGCGTGATTTTTTATGTGTCATTGGTTCATCGGGCTGCGGTAAAACGTCTCTGCTGCGGATTCTGGCAGGCTATGTCCAACCTACTATTGGAACAGTGACTCTGAGTGGACAACCGCATACCCAACCGAATGCTGAAGTAGGCGTGGTGTTTCAACAGCCCAATCTCTTTCCTTGGCTCACGGTGGAAGGAAATGTGGAATTTGGACTGAAGATGAAGGGAATGGCGCGGCGCGATCGCCAACGACAGGTCGAGCAATATCTAGAACTGGTAGAACTGCGCGATTCTGCTAAGTTGTTGCCCTATCAATTATCGGGTGGGATGAAACAACGCACGGCGATCGCTCGGGCGCTGGCTGCCAACCCCAAAATTATTTTAATGGATGAACCTTTTGCTGCCCTAGATGCCATGACCCGTGAAACAATGCAACTTCATCTCAAAAAAATCTGGGAACAAACCCACAAAAGCATTTTTTTTATTACTCACGATGTGGAAGAGGCGCTGCTTCTAGCCACTCGCGTGATGGTGATGTATCCTAACCCAGGGCGCATTGTCAAAGAAATGGTCAACCCTTTTGCTCATGAGTTAGGGCATTACTCGACTTCGCAAGTGCGATCGTCCAAAGCATTTGTCGAAATGCGAGAATATCTCATTGCCGAAATTAGAGGCTCGCATCCTTACTAGTTGCTGTCAAACGCCAGCATTTGCTAAAAACATCTAACGTTCAACTAGTGGGCATTGAGAAACTCATGCCATTAGCAGCATTCACTCAACTCAAATAACCTAAATTCGACAGCTTGACTGTAACTTTCGTGCCTACGTCAATCTGACTTTCTACCAAAATTTTTCCTTGATGTAAGTCTACACATCGCTTCACTACTGCCAGCCCTAAGCCGCTGCCATAAGTCTCCTGAACATTCTTGCCTCGACTAAACAGGCTGTAGAGGTTCTGTTGGTCTTCTAAAGAAATCCCAACGCCCTCATCTCGAATCTCAAATGTGGCAGCGTAGGGTTCGCAAATCATCAAGAAATAAACAGTACTTTGAGGGTGAGAATATTTGAGAGCATTTGAGAGCAAATTACTCAAAATAGAGTACAACAGCTTTTCATCAACCATGGCATGAGTGCTTTGCCCTTTTTTGCTAAACTGAATCACTCTTTGAATTTCACCAAAGGTTTGGAAATCTTCAATTAAGTTGAGGCAAAAGGACTGCATTTCCAAAGATACAGGGTTAAACTCCATCTTTCCAGCATCTGCCCTCGCCACCGTCAACAGGTCGTTAAGTTGCTGGTTCATTAGCTTGGCAGACGATTGAATGCGGGTTAAATTTTTGAGCTTGCTAGGTTCTATGATAGGTTTCAGACTTTCCTTCAGCAGTTGCACAGAACCGCTAATCAGGCTCAACGGAGTCCGAAACTCGTGGGAGAGCATTGAAAAAAATTGTAGCTTCAGTTCATTGAGTTCGTTGCGCTGTGCCATTTGGCGTTGCCGAGCTTCATCGGTTTCTCGTCGAAATTTTTGGCGGAGCAGAATGATGTATATCCCCAGCAAAATGAGGAAGGTGAGCGCGTTTCCAAGCCATTCAATGAGGAGGCGCGATCGCAATGAGAGTTGGGCTTCAGTTCGTTGAACCTGCATCGACTGCTCTTTTTCAAGTCGCAACTTCTCTAACAGTTGGTTAATTGATTGTCGAGTCTGTCGAGATTTAACAATGAGGGGATTTTCTGAAGAAGGCTCGATCTGGCGTTGTTCAAATGCTTCAATCGACTGCTGAAAGAGGCTGAGTTGCTGCTTGATCAGTAAATTCAATAGATCAAGCTTTTGGCGATCTTCTGGCTCGGTCAAAGCTATTTTGAGGCTAGCAATTCTAGGTTGCAGCGCTTGGACTGCTAGGATATAGCGCTTTCGTTCAGTGGCATCGCCAAACAAGAAATAGCCCCGTCTTGCGGACTCTGCATCCACTAAGTTAGCCTCAACTGCGTCGAGCAGCCTCAGGGTTACATAAGCTTGCTCAACCTGGCTATTGTCCTCCGTTAGCTGTGTTGCGTTTTGGTAAGACACCATGCTCAAGCCTCCCATGAGCGCTAACGCTAAACTATACCCAATAGTTGTTTTTTTGCCGTCGAGGGAATATTTCCAGTAGATCTGTGAGGCTAATCTTTTGGCTTGAGCAAATAACGACATAACGCTCTAGACTTCAGCAAATGATGAAAGTTAATTTCAAACAACCCTGATTGAGGGTAAGTAGGATTAAGAGTACGTAACTACGATTGTCTGCGACATTGAATCGTCTATGACGTTATTGAGTAGAGCAAAATCTGCTCATGGATGTGTGAACAGTGGAGAGTTTCCATGCGGGTTTTAATTGTTGAAGATGATGTGCAGATTGCAGATATGCTGGCGGAAGCACTAGGCAATCATCAGTATGTCGTAGATATTGCCAAAGATGGCGAAATGGCTTGGAACTGGATCGAAGTCTGCGAATATGACTTGATTTTGCTAGATGTGACCTTGCCTAAAATAAATGGCATCCGGCTTTGCCAAAAATTGCGCGATCGCCATTCTAATGTTCCTATCCTTATGCTGACTGCCCGCGATGCCCTCGAAGACAAAGTGCTGGGGCTAGATGCTGGTGCCGATGTATACATGGTTAAGCCCTTCGATCTTGAAGAACTAATGGCACAAATTCGGGCACTGTTGCGTCGAGGCAGCGCTGGGATGAACCCTGTCCTAAATTGGGAAGGTTTAAGTCTCAATCCCAGCACTTATGAAGTCTTATACGAGGGGCAACCCTTAAGCCTCACTCGCAAAGAGTTTACTCTTTTGGAGCTTTTGGTGACCAATGGACGGCGTGTCCTGAGTCGTCCCGGCATTATCGATCGGATGTGGTCGCTTGACGATGCTCCGACCGAAGATGCCGTCAAAGCCCACATCCGAACGCTCCGCCAAAAGCTCCGAGTAGTGGGCGCACCTGAAGATTTAATTGAAACTGTTCATGGGTTAGGCTATCGCATGAAGCAAAACTGACATGCCGATCCTATTCAAACCTCTCGAAATCCTCCCGAATCCCTCGCAAAATTCTGGCTAGGAAATTTGTAGTATGAAATACATCAGACTAAATCCGTGTCGAATGAGTGGTTGTTCTAATCATGGCAACCTTCAGCATCCCTAAGTTCCTCTAGAAAATTCCCATGGCACAAAGTAATTCTCTTCAGTCAGGTGCTACTACAGGCTCTCCTCAGGAAAGCCATTCTCTTCACAAGTGGCATCACTTATCCGAGTCTTTGTCTGTTGCATTGTTAGGCTGGATGCCCAGTAAATTAGGAGCAATTTTACGTCACCAAGTCTATGCCAAACTCTTCAGGCGAATTGGCAATACTTCAAAGATTGGAAAGGGCGCTAATTTTTATCGAATGCAAAATATTGAACTTGGTGACGATGTATTAATTTCACAGGGTTGCTCCCTCATTAGCTCGGATGATGGCAGCAAAATTATTTTGAACTCTAGAGCTTATCTTCATGACGGTGTTCGCATCCAGTCCGTCGGTAAGCAGGGCGAAGTTCTTCTACAAAACCGGGTCACGTTGGATCGAGGAGTTGATATCAATTCTTGTGAAAACGGTCGGATTAAAATTTGTCGAGAAACCTCAGTGGGTGCCTACACTTGTATTGCGGGGTCAGGGCCCATTCACATTGGTGAGTACTGCATGATTTCGTCTCACTGCGGAATTTATGCCAACAATCACATTTTTACCGATCGCTCCCGTCCCATGATGCTGCAAGGCGCAACCACGGAGGGAATCGTGATTGAAGATGATTGTTGGCTCGGTACGGGTGTTAGGGTCTTGGATGGCGTGCGAATTGGGCGCGGCTCTGTGATTGGGGCTGGAGCGGTGGTCACCAAGGATATTCCGTCCTATTCGATCGCCGTTGGTGTCCCTGCAAAGGTGATTAGAACACGAGGTAGTGTATAACTGTCAAAGACCTTACAGAGTAAATATTCTTGTAATTTGTAATCAGTTTCTCTATCGTTTTTCTGTTTTTGGGGTAGTTTACCTCTTAGGATGCTGAGCTTTCCAAATTTGGCGATCGCTGCACCCTAAGACTTTTAATTTGTCATAATTTGTCAGGCTGAACCACTACCTGCTCTGTATTGATAGATTTTCTTCCCTAATTAAGTCTCAATTCTATGCCTTGCTCAATTGTTCAGGGTGCCGCTCTACTTTGCTCAATTATTCGAGGTGTCCAATGAACATTATTGTCCCAACCTTTGCTCTGCTTACCAAAGTATTGGATCCTCGTCACACGATTATTTTACGAGATTGGCTAGAGTTTCTGACCATTCCTCCACAGGAATTAATTATCTACATGCTAGATACAGAGGACGTTTACCAATCAGTAGACGCATTATGCACAGAGTTTCAATTGACTTGGAAACCCGTATTTACAGCCCCAGATGATGATCTCGCAAACAATGAAACCCATGTGCTCCTTCGGATGGTGAAGCAGGTGGAGAGTGAGTACTTACTCTTCATCAATCTAGATACTTTGCCGTATCGTCAAGGCGTAGAGGAAGAGGCTTGGCTCCAAGATGTTTTTGCCCAAATGGTTGGCAATGATCAGTTCGTATTTTTTTCAGGGTGTGGGGTAATTTTCCGTGACGATAAAAAACTGGATGCCTTAGGAAATTATCTCCAAACTCAGCGATTCAGCAATAACTTTGGGTTACTGCGCAAAGACTTCTGGATGCTTGCGATGCAAAATCATAGCCTCGACCAAGCAGAGCAGTTAGGAGTCTACCGATTTCACTCTGAATGGGCTTTAGAGGAAGAGTTTCGTCAGAAAAATTTGTTTGGGTTACGTCGCGTTGAAACGTTGAACTGGAGAGTCTTTCATGTTCAGCAATGGGGCGATCGCCTATTCAAAACTCGTGATTTGTTTCAACGCGGTGTTGGCATCAAACGATATCTCAATCGAGTGCATGAGGATGTCATTCATAGATTAGACTATCATTACAACTATCCACAACCTTCTCTTGTTCGTCGTATCACAATATGGGTGGGTCAGCATCGAAGGAGTGTTTGGAGCAGATTGCAGTACTTGATTAAGGTTTAACGTATATCTATTAATCTCCACCTTGCAATCTATTCTTAATTGGCTAATGGAATTAACTGATACAACTCCTAAAACTCTGAAACACCCTTAGCAATTTCGAGCCGTATGGGTTGCTAAGTTCCTGATTTGCGCTTCTTGAATGATCAATTCGTCATTAGTTGCCCTACTGGTTAGTTGTCGTTATTCAATAACAATCTCTAAGTAGGGGTTGAATCTCATGCCGCATTGACTATAAATAATGGCAATTGGCTCGATCGCGCAGTAATTGTCGTTTGAGTTAACGCCTTGGTAGAATCAGCAATGTAATTGACAGAGAAAGTCGTGATGACTCAGGATCGCGATCGCGCTTCAGCATTTCTCTCGGCAGACGCAAAACGAAAACTTGCTTAATCCTACAACCAGTTGAAACTGGAAGCCGGAATTGGGCAGATTGTCTAAAGACAAGACTTGGCTAAGAGGCGATCGTCAACGTTGCCCCAATGTCAGCACAGGGCAACGGCGTTAAGGTTAGATGCACTCGATTTTATTGCCGCCTTACTAGAACGAGTCGCCACTTAAGCAAATCCTGGGAGTGTAAACCAACCAATGACTTTTTGGAGCCAACTTTTCAGCCCAAGCTCGTTTGTACCCCACGGTCACTGCTACCTATGGCAAACGAACTTAGTTAGTCTACACGTTCTCTCCGACGCACTCATCGCCCTAGCTTACTACTCCATTCCTGTTACCTTATTCTATCTGGTGCGGAAGCGGCAAGATTTGCCATTTCAGTGGGTATTCCTCCTATTTGCGACCTTTATCGTGGCTTGCGGTACGACCCACGTGTTAGATATTTGGACGCTCTGGTATCCGACGTATTGGGTGTCTGGGCTAGTTAAAGCCTTTACAGCTTTAGTTTCGGTTATCACAGCTATCCAGCTATTTCCTCTTATGCCAAAGGTCTTGGCTCTACCCAGCCCCGCTCAGCTTGAACAAGCTAATCTTGCTCTTCAGGCGCAAGTAACTGAGCGACTTCGGATTGAGGAAGAACTAAAGCGGTATCAAACCCAACTTGAATCTTTGGTGGCAGAACGCACACACGCCCTGACGAATGCAAACTTCACGCTGCAAGAAGAAATTATTGAGCGCAAGCAGGTAGAAGCAGAACGGAATCGGCTATTGGCAAGAGAGCAGTCTGCCCGATCCGACGCTGAACAAGCCAATCGGCTCAAGGACGAGTTTCTAGCTGTTTTGTCTCACGAACTCCGTACCCCTATGGGGCCGATTCTAGGATGGTCAAAGTTGCTTCAGAGCGGCAAGCTCGATCCTGTAAAGAGCCAATTTGCTGTGGAGGCGATCGAGCGTAACGCCAAACTACAGGTACAACTAATTGCTGACTTGCTAGATGTGTCGAAAATTTTGAGCGGCAAGCTCAGTCTCAGCGTCACGTCTGTTGACCTCAACGCAGTGATAGCTGCCGCCTTAGAAACGGTGCAATTAGCCGCCGATGCCAAAGCATTACAGATTCAAACCTCGATTCCTTCTACTGCCAGCGTTGTGATGGGGGATGCCGTTCGGTTGCAGCAGGTGGTGTGGAATCTGCTATCGAACGCGATTAAGTTCATGCACACCCAAGGACAAATTGAGGTCAGTCTTGTCCAGGTGAATAGCCATGCTCAGATTCGGGTTAAAGATACTGGCAAAGGAATTCCGGCTAATTTTTTGCCCTACGTGTTTGATCACTTTCGGCAGGAAGATGGAACCACGACCCGTAAGTTTGGCGGCTTGGGTCTAGGATTGGCGATCTCTCGTCAAATTGTAGAGATGCATGGCGGCAAAATTTGGGTTGAAAGTTTAGGCGAGAACCAGGGAGCGACGTTTACTGTTGAATTGCCGCTCTTGCATAGTTCAAGTCCAGTTGCAGAAGTTGCCGACACAGCCCTTGCTCCTTCTGAGGATCTGCCCCTGGCAACTCTACGAATATTGGTCGTAGATGATGAACCCGATTCCCGTGAGCTTGTGGCATTTGTGCTAGAACAAGCAGGAGCCAAAGTCACTACCGTTGACTCAGCGATCGCCGCCCTCCACAGGTTTCAATCTAGCCATTTCGACCTTCTTTTAAGTGACATTAGTATGCCAGAGATGAATGGGTACGCACTGATGCAGCAGGTGCGAGACTCAGGAATGGGCAAAGACATTTTAGCAATTGCGCTAACGGCTCATGCTAGAGAGAGTGACCGACAACAGGCAATCTTAGCTGGGTTTCAAGCTCACCTGTCTAAGCCTGTGAAGCCATCAGACTTAATTAAGACAGTGGAGCAACTTTGGGCAGAGCGATCGCTCAATTTATACCGCGATCGCTCAACGGTCTAAGTAAATTTAGAGTAATGATAATTAACTTTCTGCGTGAAGAGTCCGTTGAGTCGTCAGCCCTAGGGTAGGAACGCAAATGAGAGAATGCGCTTGCCCCTAAAACGTCGTTGCAGCGCCAGACGGCATTTTGGAATGTAGTAATCCCAGGTGGGTCTTCCCTCATCCTGGCTAGGTCTCATTGCTACCTCGGCACTTGCGGCTTGAAACAGCAGCGATCGCCTTTGAAACTGCAAGCTTCGAGTTCAGGACAGCACCTGATCGCTTCTAAAACGAGGTTAGTTTAGTTTGATCCAAGAGCGATCGCCTCTAAAACGAGAGCGCCCCAGTTTGAACCAAGGAAGGGCAGTGGCTGAAGGAGAATGATTGCTCTAAAAGCGAGAATTGTCTCATCTTTGGTTGCAGTTATGCTGTTGTAGGTGAGGATGCTTGCGGTGGCGATGCCACGATTTCCTGGCTTTACTCAATCGTTGCCGTTTCACCGCGACCCAAAGTTTAATTTGCCCCCAACCTGCTGCTCACAGGTCTGTTTTGCCGCCTTTGCCACAGTGGGTTCAGCGCTACTCTCTGGGTTTTGTAAAACCGGATGGAAGCGCAGACGATTACAAGCCGCTTTTAGCCACCCTTCCCAGTCTCCGAGCCACAGCCGCACCATTTTGTCTCCACTGCTAGAGGCGATCGTCTTGCCATCGGGGCTAAAGGCAACCTAACTTAGTCCCTTGCATACGGACTGTCGGCTGTCCATGTTCCTGGGAAACCATATGAAGTTTTAAATTGCTGATCCACGAAACCTATGGGCAGTGAGGGACTCGAACCCGCGACGTCCTGCTTGTAAGGCAGGCGCTCTACCAACTGAGCTAACCGCCCGACATAGAGTGCAAACTTGATTGCTTACTGATTGTAGCAGAGGAGAGACATTCTGCTACGATTCAAAAAGAAAAAACAAGTGTACTGATATGCCGTCGGGTCAGACTCACGATCGCATTACTCTCTGGACACTGCCAATGGTGGCAGGATTGACGCTGGCAGTAACTCGCAACAGTTTACCAACCTTAATGATTTGTGCAGGTTATCTGTTTGGCGGGTTAATGTTAGGGCCAGATTTAGATTTGCACTCAATTCATTACAAGCGATGGGGATGGTTTCGGTGGATTTGGTTACCGTACCGGGGAAGTATGAAGCACCGATCGCCTTATTCCCATGCGCCGATTATGGGGACGACGCTGCGTGTAATTTATTTGTTGGCGTGGCTGGGGCTGGCTGGGTTCCTAGGAATAGCATTGTCCAATGAACTTTTTCAGATAGGTTGGACTTGGGCAGCAATAGGACAAGGAATTGGTCAATTTTTGCAGCGATACCTGGCTGAGGCGATCGCCCTCTGCATTGGGCTAGAACTTGGGGCGTTTAGCCATTACACTGCTGATTGGTTAGTGTCTTCTCACAAACGACGCAAGAAGAAAAAATGACAGAAGTCCAGCGTTTTTTACCCAGTCTGCAACGGCTGGTTGAGGTGGTAGCACAATTGCGATCGCCCATTGGAGGGTGTCCTTGGGATTTGGAGCAAACGCCTGAGACGTTAATTCCTTATGTATTGGAGGAAGCTTATGAGGTGGTGGATGCCATTCGTCAGGGTGAGCCAGAAGCGATCACCGATGAGTTAGGAGATTTACTATTGCAGGTGGTATTGCAGGCACAGATTGCTAGTGAAACTGGGGCATTTGATTTAGGGACTGTGGTGGAGGGAATTACAGAGAAGTTAGTTCGGCGGCACCCCCACGTATTTGCAGAGGTGCAGGTAGATGGCGTGGAGGAAGTGAGGCAGAATTGGGAAGAAATTAAAGGGGCGGAGGCGACCGGGAAGGCTCAGACGACTACGGATCGGTTAGCGCAGTATGGGCGATCGCTGCCGCCGATGATGGCAGCCATGAAGATATCGAAGAAAGCTGCTGCTGTGGGGTTTGAGTGGGAGAACGTGGAAGGGGTTTGGGCAAAGTTTCATGAAGAACTGGCGGAACTTGAGGCGGCAATTCGGGAGGAGCCGAAGGAGAATCAGCAGGCAGAGTTGGGGGATTTGTTATTTACGATCGTGAATTTGGCACGATGGTATGGGCTTGATCCAGATGAGGGATTACGGGGAACCAATGAGCGCTTTGTACGGCGGTTTGAGCAGGTGGAGAGGGCGATCTCTTCGAGAAACCCGCAAGGGGGCGCTCAAATGGGCGGCGATCGTCGTCTAGCAGATTATTCTTTAGAAGAGTTAGAGGCGCTTTGGCAGGAGGCGAAGTTGAGGCTTTCAAGTTAGGTTTCAAAAACCTTCTAGAAATACCATAGAAACAACTACGCCATCAGCCAACTAAAAATTTCTCCTATTGTTAGCTGGACTGCTCCGGCAAACTCTGGAACAGGTACAACCATTTTGGGTTTTTCAAAAAGTCGCACGGTGCCTTTACCATCGTAGACAAAAATACAAGATTCTTTGGGGTCAAGCAGCCATCCCATTTCTGCACCGTGTTCGATGCAGTGCAAGATATTACGAATGCCCCTAGTATGCGTTTGCTTAGGTGAAAGAATTTCAATCGCCCAATCAGGTGCCAGTCTAAAGGCGTTTTCAATGCGACCGTTGGGTTTGCGAGGAATGCGTTCGGTGCGAAACACTGCTACATCAGGAATTATCGATCGCCCTCCAAAAGTACACCGCAGTTCGGGAAATACCTCAGCCGCTTTGTCCGGTTTGAGGGTCAGAGTGAGGGCAATACATAAATCGCGCTGAAGGACACTATGTTCTCCTCGGGGCATGGGTTTTTGAATTACCTCTCCATCATTTCTATCAAGATATTCGCTAGCAGGTTTGGTGTCCGGCAGCATCAAAAATTCATCTAAAGTGAGGGATTTAGTTGGAGTTTGTACCATCAGTTGCGCCTCCTAACGACTTGCACTCATTCTACAGCGAAATATTGGGGTCAAGCTTTTTGAGAGGTTGGTTTATTTGGGATGCAGGGATCTTTGCGCAGTTGGCTAATGGCATCTAAATAACTTGGAATATTTTCTCCTACTGTTTGACAAGCAAGGCGATCGACTTCGATTAAATCATCTCCAAAAAATACTTTGCCAACAGCGATCGCCTCTCCTTTATCAGGTTTCCAGTCGCGACTAGCAAACTGTTGATCGGCATCTACCACCGCTCCATCAAACAAATGTCCAATACAAAAATACACGTCTTGCAACACTAAAGGCACCGAAGGGCGATGCAGTTGTCCACGCGAATGATTGCTACGAGCTTTGTACTTAGCACGGGGAAACAAACCGTACAAATTTTTCAGCGAGGCGGAAATCAGCGGCTGATCTTTCAAAATGGTTCGCTTAAAGGCTCCGACCGAAATCCGACAATCAACTTGCTGAAGCAACTCTGGTGCCCACATTGTTTTGAAGCGGACAGGGTGGGGCGATCGGTTGGGATACTCCCTCATGGGCAATGTATCGGCATCCATCACCCGCATTCCGTCATCTAGCAACGAATACAATCCATGCCGTCCTACAATATCTGCCAAGCTTACAGGCGAACAAACGCCTTCAACGACCAAAATTTCAGCATTAGGGCTGGCTTGCCGTAGTGCCTTTAGGACGCTGCCCAAAACCCCCATGCTGACTGTAACTGGGGGTGCACCAGGATAACCTAAGTTAGGTTTGACAAGAATTCGTTGCGCTTGGTAAGCAGCCACTGGCGGTTGATAGACGAAAGATACGGTAGATGCCGTTTGCGCGATCGCTGAAGATTGGATGAACATAAAACGCTTTGACTAAGAGGATGTTTGAAAAGTCAGCTAGTCGGTAAAAAAGCTCTCTCAGTGTAAGCTGCGAATAGAAAGCACGCAGCACCGAGAAAGCAATATGAGTAAAGCATATCCCAGCAATCTGACTACTG